>CAZKPC010000004.1:16912-23327 GCA_964554565.1 uncultured Halobacteriales archaeon | reverse complement strand
TTCCGGCGGTTTTCGGTTACGAAACGGTTAACACCGGCCTCCCGCGTAACCAGGCCAATGACCGTCCGCAGGAGCGGCGCCGGGGTGTCGGCATGCGGCTGATCGTCTCCGAGAAGGAGAACGCCGCCCGCCGGATCGCGGAGATCCTGAGCGACGGCTCCGCCTCCGCCGAGCGCTCCGGCGGGATCAACGTGTACCAATGGGGCGGGACCCGCGTGATCGGCCTCTCCGGCCACGTCGTCGGCGTGGACTTCCCCGAGGAATACAGCGACTGGAACAAGGTCGATCCGTCGGCCCTGGTCGAGGCGGAGATCGTGAAGACGCCGACCAGGGAGGACATCGTGAACACCCTCCAGCGGCTCGCCGAACGGGCCGACCGGGTCACGATCGCGACGGACTACGATCGTGAGGGCGAGCTGATCGGGAAGGAGGCCTACGAGCTGATCCGGGAAGTCGACGACGACGTGCCGATCGACCGGGTCCGGTTCTCCTCGATCACGGAGCGGGAGGTCACCGAGGCGTTCGAAAACCCCGACGAGATCGACTTCGACCTCGCGGCCGCCGGAGAGGCCCGACAGATCATCGACCTGATGTGGGGCGCGGCGCTCACGCGCTATCTCTCCCTGGCCGCGAAACAGTACGGGGACGACTTCATCTCCGTGGGCCGGGTCCAATCGCCGACCCTCAAGCTCATCGTGGACCGCGAGCGCGAGATCGAAGCCTTCGAGCCGGACGACTACTGGGAGCTGTTCGCGGAGCTGGCGAGGAACGGCGACGCGTTCGAGGCCCAGTACTACTACCTCGACGAGGACGACAACGAGGCCGAACGGGTCTGGGTCGAAGCCGACGCGGAGGCGGCCTACGAGGTCCTCGAAGCGAGCACGACGGCGACGGTGACCGACGTCGAGCGTCGCACCCGCACGGACCGCCCGCCGGCCCCGTTCAACACGACGCAGTTCATCCGGGCAGCGGGCGCCGTCGGGTTCTCGGCCAAGCGCGCGATGTCCATCGCCGAGGACCTCTACACCGCCGGCTACATCACGTATCCCCGGACGGACAACACGGTTTACCCGGCCGACCTCGATCCCGCCGAGCTGCTCGCCACGTTCGCCGACACCCGCGAGTTCGGGGAGGACGCTGCCGGCCTGCTCGACGGCGACCTGACGCCGACCCGCGGCGACGAGGAGACGACCGATCACCCGCCGATCCACCCGACGTTCGACGTCCCGAACAAAGCCGACCTCTCCGACGCGGAGTGGCGGGTCTACGAGCTCGTCGTCCGGCGGTTCTTCGCGACGGTCGCCGATCCCGCGGTCTGGGAGCACCTGCGGGTGGTCCTGGACGCCGGGGGACTGTCCCTGAAGGCCAACGGCAAACGGCTGGCCGAGCCGGGCTATCACGCCGTCTATCCGTATTTCAGTACCGACGAGAACTACGTGCCCGACGTGTCCGAGGGCGAGGAGCTCGCCGTCGAGGACACCCGGAAGGAAGCCAAGCAGACCCAGCCGCCGCGACGCTACGGGCAGTCCCGGCTCATCGAGACCATGGAGGACATGGGGATCGGGACGAAGTGTCTGACCGGGGATACGAAAATCCTCGTCAGGGATGCCGAAGGAGACGTGAATCGACGTCCCGTCGAAAGCCTATTTGAAGAAGAACAAGTCGTTTTGGCCGACGGTGACACGGATATCGCCCTTACGCAAGGTGGTCCGACCACTCTGTCGTTCGAAGAGGAGACCTCGATGCTCGTCGAACGCGACCAGACGCTTGTCAGCCGCCGCCAACTCGATGAGAATGAGCGTGTATTCGAAGTGGTCACCAGTTCGGGATCTTTCTCTGCAACGGGTGATCACCCTGTCTACGTTCAAGAAAGTGGAAGGATCCGCATCAAGCCCCTTTCCGAACTACGCATTGGGGACGAGCTCCTCGGTACGCGTCATCTGCCGTCGGAGGCGATCGAGATTACCCGGACAGTCGTATCGTGGGCGGAGTTCTCCGCCTCTTGCGACAAGTCTACGAAGCTTTACGGGACGAACTGTAACGGGAGAGTTAGGGAGATTCGGGCGAATACCGGCGATTCGCTAGAGGAATTCGCCGGGCGGTTTGGAACACACTCTGACGCGATATGGAGATTTGAGAACCATCGACGGGATGTTCCGTTATGGCTCTTATCCGAGCTCGGGTTGGAACCCGAGGAGATTCACGGGCTCAATGCCGACACCTCCTTTGAAAACCCGTTCCCGCTTACCTGGAGTCCTGCGCTCACCAGGATACTGGCCAACCTCGTTGGCGATGGATCGATTCATTTCGATGAGGAGGAGAACACAGTAGACGTACGGTATCACAACACCGATTCCCGGCTAATCGACCGGTTCGTTTCGGACATCGATGCTGTGTTCGGAATCGAACCGAGAGTGTCCGGCCGACCAGGCCGGAAAGCTCACCATAAGCGGAAGTACCAGGTCCAACTGCCGAGTGCGTTGGCGAGGTTGGTGTCGTTCGTCTTCGAAACTGTGATGGAGGAGAGTAAGCCCCACATTCCGCAACCTCTCCAGCACGTATTCGTCGGAGCGCTCTTCGACGACGAGGGTCACGTTTCGACCGATGGGAAGGCGTTCATCTCGAATACCGATCACGACTTGCTTCGGGGAGTCTCACGAATGCTCGAAAATATGAATATCGCGACTCGATTCGATGAAAATCAGCATAGGCTGTTCATCCGGGGCCGTCGGAACCTCGAACGCTTCCTCGACCTGATCCCGATCGCGACCGACGAGAAATTCTATCGCGGTCTGCTTCGGCTCGGTCAGTACCACGTCACCCGACGAAAGGCCGAAGCACTCGAGATACTCTCAAATCAAGTACTGACGTCTGAGGAACTGGCGGCCCTCCTCGAGGAAACGGTCAATGTTGCCCGCACGACGCTTCGAGAACTGAAAGAAGATGGTTACATCGAAACACGCCTCGAAGGGAGCAATCGCAGTCACGACGGGAATCGGGTCTTCCGATATTCGACTAATCAATTCGATGGATCGGTATATTCCACACTGCGAAACAAGCCCGCTACCGTCACCGTTCGCGAAATCGAGGAACGAGCTTACGACGGGCCGGTGTACGACCTCACGATCGACGAATCCGCGCCGAATTTCGCGGTCGAAGGCGGGGTAATCGTCCACAACTCTACCCGACATAACACCCTCGACAAGCTGTACGACCGCGGGTACATCGAGGACAACCCGCCACGACCGACCCAGCTCGCCAGGGGCGTCGTCGAGGCCGCCGAGGAGTACGCGGACCAGCTCGTAACGGAGACGATGACCGCCGAGCTCGAGGCGGACATGGCGGCGATCACGAACGGCGAGAAGACGCTCGAGGACGTGACCGGGGAATCCCGGGAGATGCTCGCCACGGTCTTCGAGGCGCTCGACGGCGCCGAGGACGCCATCGGCGAGCACATCCGCGAGGCCCTCAAACGGGACAAGGCGCTGGGGCCGTGTCCGGACTGTGGCGAGCGGCTGCTGATCCGCGACAGCCGATATGGGTCGTTCTTCGTCGGCTGCGATGGCTATCCGGACTGTGAGTACACGCTGCCGCTACCCAACCGCGGCGAGCCGCAGGTACTCAGCGACACCTGCGAGGAGCACGACCTCCACCACGTGAAGATGCTCGCCGGCCGCTCGACGTTCACCCACGGCTGTCCACAGTGTCAGGTGGACGAGGCCGACGAGGAGGAGGACCGGGTCATCGGGACCTGTCCCGACTGTGGCGAGACCCACGACGGCGAGCTGGCGATCAAGCGCGTCCGCTCGGGCTCGCGGCTGGTCGGCTGCACCCGGTATCCCGATTGCGAGTACTCACTCCCGCTCCCACGGCGCGGCGACATGGAAGTGACTGACGCCGTCTGCGAGGAGCACGACCTCCCCGAACTGGTGGTCCACGGCGGGGACGAACCCTGGGAGCTCGGGTGCCCGATCTGTAACTACCGCGACTACCAGGCCGAGCAGGCCGACGGCCTGCAAGCGGTGGACGGGATCGGCCAGAAGACCGCTGAAAAGCTCGAGGACGCGGGCATCAGCTCGATCGAGGACCTGAAGGACGCCGACCCGGACGATATCGCCGGCAGCGTCGAGGGCGTCAGCGCCAGCCAGGTCCAGACCTGGAAGACCAAGGCTGAGGCCTGAGCTCCGCTTTTTCGACGGTTGACGGCATACGAGTGTCTTTTAGGGGCTGGCGTCGGAAGCCCGAGCGATGGCCGATCCCTGGGCCGATTGGGACCACATCCTCAAGGTCGATCCGGACAAGCCCCTGCCGGACGGCGTCACCTACGCCGATGTCTGCCAAACGGGTACGGACGCCCTGGAGATCGGCGGCACCCGCGGCGTGACCGAGGAGAAGATGGCGCAGGTCATCGAGGCCTGTAGCCGGTACGACGTGCCCCTGTTCCAGGAACCCTCCTCACACAGCGCGGTCGTCCACCGGGAGGACCTCGACGGGTACCTCGTGCCGACCGTCCTCAACACGTCTGATGCCACTTGGATCACCGGCGCCCACAAGGAGTGGGTCCGGATCGACCCGGAGATCCAATGGGATCGGACCTGGACGGAAGCCTACATCGTGCTGAACCCGGACTCGGCCGTGGCCGAGTATACCAACGCCGACTGTGACCTCCGGGCGGACGACGTGGCCGCCTACGCCACGGTCGCCGAACGGCTCCTCGGCCAGCGCATCGTCTACGTGGAGTACTCCGGGACGCTCGGCGATCCGGAGCTCGTGGCTGCCGCCGCCGACCCGCTCGACTCGGCGGCCTGCTTCTATGGCGGCGGCATCAAGGACTACGATGCGGCCTACGAGATGCGGTCGGTCGCTGACACGGTCGTCGTCGGGGACCTGCTCCACGACGAGGGCGTCGACGCGGTCCGGGAGACGGTCGAAGGGGCCAAGGACGCCTCCGCCGACCGGGCCGCGGCCCCCGACCCGTAGCGGGCCGGCCGATCGACACCGTATGGCCGCCCCAAACGGAGTCGCTTAAGAAGGCGCCACAGGTACGGTGCCCATGGAAGACCGGACGTATGCGGCCGACGCGACCCCCGGCGAGCAGGTCACGGTCGCGGGCTGGGTGCACGAGATCAGAGACCTCGGCGGCATCGCTTTCCTGATCCTCCGGGACAAATCCGGGCGGATCCAGATCAAGTTCGAGAAGGACGCCCTGGAGGAGGAGCTCGTCGAGACCGCGCTCGACGCGCACCGGGAGAGCGTCATCAGTGTCACCGGGAGCGTCGAAGCGGAGGACCGAGCCCCGACGGGCGTGGAGGTCGTGCCAGAGGCGCTCGAGGTGCTCGCGCCGGCCGACCCGGAACTCCCGCTCGACCCGTCCGGCAAGGTCGGGGCCGAGCTGTCGACCCGGCTCGACAACCGGACGCTGGACCTCCGGCGCGAGGAGGTCCGGGCCGTGTTCGCGGTCAGAAGTGAGGTCCTCCGGGCCGCCCGGGCGGCGTTCCGCGAGCTGGGCTGTACGGAGATCACCACGCCGAAGATCGTCGCGACCGGGACCGAGGGCGGGACGGAACTGTTCCCGATCACCTACTTCGGGCGGGAGGCGTTCATGAACCAGTCCCCACAGCTGTTCAAGCAGCTGATCGCCGGCTCGAGCCTCGAGCGCGTCTTCGAGATCGGGCCCATCTTCCGGGCGGAAGAGCACAACACTCCGCGGCACCTCAACGAGGCCACGTCCATCGACTACGAGGCCACCTTCATCGATCACAACGAGGCCATGGACGCGGCGGAGTTCGTGGTCCGCTCCGCCTACGAGGCGGTCGCAGAAAACTGCGGACCGGAGCTGGAAGCCCTCGGCCAGGAGTCCTTCGCCGTGCCCGAGCCCGACTTCCCCCGGTTCACCTACGAGGAGGCCCTGGAACGCGTGAACGCGACCGGCGCCCTGGAGGAGCCGCTGACCTGGGGCGACGACCTCTCGACGGAGGCCGAGCGGGCGCTGGGCGAGGCGGTCGGCAGCCACTACTTCGTCACCGATTGGCCGAGCGAGGTCAAACCGTTCTACATCAAGGACTACGACGACGAGCCGGCGGTCTCGACGGGGTTCGATCTCAATCACCCTCGCATGGAGCTCGTCTCGGGGGGCCAGCGTGAGCACCGCTACGACCACCTCGTCGAGGGCTTCGAGGAGCAGGGACTGGATCCCTCGGAGTTCGAGTACTACACCGAGATGTTCCGCTATGGAATGCCGCCCCACGCCGGCTGGGGCCTGGGTGGCGAACGGCTCATCACCACCATGCTCGATCTGGAGAACATCCGCGAGGCGGTGCTCTTCCCGAGAGATCGCCAGCGGTTGAGCCCGTAGCGGCGACGGACGCGAACTGCGGCTCGGGGCGTTCCGCCCGCCCGGATATCAGTATACCTC
>CAZKPC010000004.1:0-16812 GCA_964554565.1 uncultured Halobacteriales archaeon | reverse complement strand
GTTGATCGCGGCCCGGGCCTGGCTGCCACCGGCCCGCGCCGCCAGCAGGACGGTCGCGACGTGGCCGCTCGCGCCGAACTCAGGGTCGCCCGGGACGGCCAATTGGCCTTTGACGTCGAAGAGACGGCCGGGGACGCCCGCCACATCGTTGATGTCCGTCGCGTCTGGCGTCGCCTCGACGAGGTTCGAGCCGACGTTGGGAATCAGCTCCGTAATACCGGCAGTGCGTTCGAGCACGACCAGCCCACGGCGCACCGAAGCCAACACGCGTTCGGTCGTTCGCAGCTCGCTGTCGGGGTCGTGGACCGCGAAGTCCCCGGTCCGGCCCGCCAGTTCCGGCATCGCCTGTGCGTGGAGCGTCGAGAGGACATCACCCCGCTCGAGCCGGCGGATCAGGACCTCCAGCTCGACGAGGGCCTGCACCTGGGTCATTTCGCCGGAGGCCAGCCCGTCCGCCAGCTCCTCAACCAGCGATCGGACGCGGTCGTCCTCGAGCACGGCCGGCTCCCGGTCGACATCGCCCTTCGCGTACTTCGAGACTGCGCTCTGAGAGATGCCGAGCGCCTCGGCGACCTCCCGCTGGGTGAACCCGCGCTCGCGGAGCGCCTCGGCCAGCATGGACCGCACCGTCGGGAGGAACGCCTCGACGACGACCTCCTCGATGAACTTCATCGATCGGTGGCGAACTCGTCGTCCCCCTGGATGCGGGAGGCTTGGGGACCGGTCTGGCCCTGGTACTTCGACCCCCGCTCGGCACCGTAGGGCCGCTCGGCGGGCGTCTTCAGCTCGGTGAACGTCAGCTGGGAGATGCGCATCCCTGGTTTCAGCGCCACCGGCGCGGCGCCGAGGTTCGAGAGCTCGAGCGTGATCTGGCCGCGGTACCCCGGGTCGACGATCCCGGCGGTCGCGTGGACCACGACGGCGAGCCGCCCGAGCGACGACCGGCCCTCGACGTGGGCGATGAGGTCGTCCGGGATCTCGACGCGCTCCATCGTCGTCCCGAGCACGAAGTCCCCGGGGTGGAGGATGAACTCGTCGTTGACCTGTTTGGGCTCTTCGGCGCCGTCGAACCCCTCGATGGTCGACTGGTCCGGCGCCGGCACGTGGGTCTTCGACACGTACTGCTCGACCTCGTCGCCGCGGTCGGGGTGAATCGATGAGATGTTCGTGCGCTCGAACTCGAGGAACTCGCGACCGAGACGGAAGTCGACGCTCGCGGGCTGGATCTGCAGCTCGGGGTCCTCGAGGGGCTCGATGACGAGGTCGCCCACCTCGAGCCGGCGGCGGATGTCGCCGTCCGAGAGGATCATTGGTGGCTCCTGGCGGGTGACCCCGATAAAACCATCCGGTCGGCCGATCGCCGGTCCCTTATGTGCATTCGGTGGCAGAGGCGCCCATGAAGCAGGCGATCGTCGCCCGGTCGGACCTCGGCATGAGCCCGGGCAAGCTCGCCGCCCAAGTCGCCCATGCCGCCCTGTCGGCTTACGAACAGGCCGACCCGCAGGCCCGCCGGGAGTGGAAGCAGGGCGGCCAGAAGAAGGTCGTGGTCAAAGCGCCGGACGAGCGGACGCTGTTCGAGCGCAAGGAGGAAGCTGAGGCGGCCGGACTGCCGACATCCGTCATCAACGACGCGGGCCACACCCAGCTCGAGCCGGGGACCGTGACCGCGCTGGCGGTGGGTCCCGCCGGGGATGACGCGGTGGACGCCGTGACGGGCGACCTCCCCCTCTTTTGAGGATGCGGGAGGCCCATCCGGCCGAACGCCAGCTCGGGCTCGCGTACTACGCCAGCGAGGCGGACGGCACGGGCGGGCGGCTCCGCCGCGAACCAGGATCGTTCCGCGTTGACGAGATCGAGGCGGTCGATCCGGAGCCGGTCGGGGCCGATCCCGCCGACTACAATTACCTCCTCGTGCGGGTGACGCTCACCGACTGGGATACCAACGCCTTCGCCCGCACCCTGTCGAACCGCCTCGGCATCAGCCGCAACCGGATCGCCTGGGCCGGGACCAAGGACAAGCGGGCGGTGACGACACAGCTCGTCACGATCGCCGGCATCCAGGCCGACCAACTGCCCGCTATCGACGGCGCGGAGCTCGAAGCCGTGGGTCGGCTCGGCCGGCCGCTCGAGTTCGGCGATCTGGTCGGGAACCGCTTCGAGGTGACCGTCGCCGAGCCGGAGCAGCCAGGGCAGGCCGCGGCCATCACGGCGGAGCTGCAGGAGTTCGGCGGGACTCCGAACGCCAACTGGGCGGCCGACGGTGAGGACGCGATCGGGGTCCCGAACTACTTCGGGCATCAGCGGTTCGGGAGCATCCGGCCCGTGACACACATCGTCGGCCGGCGGATCGTGCGTCGGGACTGGGAGGGCGCGGTCATGGCGTACCTCGGATCGCCGACCGAGGACGAACCGCCGGCGACGCAAGCCGCCCGGACGTTCGTCGAAGAGACCCGTGACTGGGCCGCGGCGGCCGAGCGCTTCCCGGCCGGGCTCACCTACGAACGGACGCTCTGTCACGAACTGGCCGGTGCCGACGCGGAGTCGCCGGCGGCGTTTCGGAGCGCGCTGGACGCGCTGCCCTGGAACCTGCGCCGGCTGTTCGTCAACGCGGTCCAGTCCGAGGCGTTCAATCGGATCCTCTCCCAGCGGCTGGAGCGCGGGCTCCCGTTCGATCGGGCCGTCGAGGGCGACGTGGTGTGTTTCGGGGAGAAGGGAGAGGGGTTCCCCGTTCCCGATACCGATCGCCTCCAGCGGGTGACGGCCGACCGCGTGGAGACGGTGAACCGCCACGTGGCACGGGGACGATCGTTCGTGACGGCGCCGTTGATCGGAACCGATATCGAACTCGGCGGGGGCGAACCCGGCGCGATCGAACGCGCAGTGCTGGAGAACCTCGACCTCGCGCCCGATCAGTTCGACCTGCCGGACCCGTACCACTCGACCGGGACGCGGCGAGCCGTGCTGCTGCAGACTACCGTGGACGTGGAGGTAGAACCGCTCGAGTTCCGGTTCTCGCTGCCCGCAGGCGCGTATGCCACGGTCCTGCTCCGGGAGTACCTCAAGGTCGGTCCGCAATCGCTCTGATCGCCGTACAGTCGTTGTGTGAACACCCGTGGAAAGAGGTGGGTTTATGTGATCCGCCGAGTATTGTTTATCATGGACAAGAACGTCGGTGGCTTGGACCGAACCGGCCGGTTGATCGTGGGCGGGATCGTCATCCTTGCCGCGCTCGCGAGTTTCGCAGGGTTCTACCAGCTCGGCCTGGGAATCGGGCTCGCCGCCATTCTCGTCGGAGGGATCCTTCTCGTGACAGGGACGACTCGGAAGTGTCCCCTCAATCAGGCCGCGGGCATCAACACCTACCGGGAGTAAGTGGGGGAATCGAACCCGTTAGCCGGGATACGCAGGGTTTATCCCGACCAATCTCGGACTACCCTCCATGCCAGACCGACGCCGACGGACCGGTAGCTCCGGCCGATTCGGGCCACGCTATGGCCGGGTCGCCCGGCGCCGGGTCTCGGAGATCGAGGAGGGGATGCGCGGGCCGCATACCTGTCCGGACTGCGGTGCCGACCGCGTCCAACGGACCGATACCGGCATTTGGAACTGCTCGAAATGCGACCACACCTTCACCGGCGGCGCCTATCAGCCCGAAACGCCCGGCGGGCGGGCCGCGAGCCGCTCCGTTGAGGCGGCCCGCTCCGGCGAGAGCGTCGAGGTCGAGGTCGATCCCGAACCCGCGATGGAGCAGACCGAATGAGCTACAAGTGTTCGCGCTGCAAGCGCGACGTCGAACTGGACGAGTACGGCGGCGTGCGCTGTCCCTATTGCGGCCACCGAGTCCTGCTGAAGGAGCGCTCGGGCGACGTCAAAGAGATCAGCGTCGAATAAGCCTAGAGGGTCGTCCGGTCGGCTACTGGTTCCAAGCCGCTGAGCGCGGCTGCAGCCCGCCGGTCCGATCCGCGAAAGCATAGCTCCATCAGAAGAAACCGCTCGATTCGACAAGTGCTTCGGATGGCAATGCATCGGATACCCATTGCGGAAGCTCGCTAACGGCGGCGTCGAACGACTTTAGCATACGGTTCGGCTAGGTCGGCCCGTGCCCGACCGGCCCCATCGAACCACGCTCACCTTCGAATACGAGACCGCGGCCCTGGCTGAAACCATCGAGCGTAGCTTGCGGCGCGAGATCGGGCAGATCGACGATACGCGATCGACAACCGCACTCGACCGTGACGGGAGCACCGTCAGCCTGGCCATCGACGCTGCCGACCTCGTGGCGCTACGGGCCGCCGCCAACACGTGGCTCTCGCTGACTGCAGTCGCCGAACGGACCGCCGAAACCGTTGACTTTTGAAGCCCGGGACCGAGTCGACACCTATGCAGGGACAACTGCCGCCGGAGGCCCGCGAGAAGGTCGAGGAGCTCCAGGAGCTCCAGTCCAAGGCCCAGCAGGTCGCCGTGTCGAAACAGCAAGCCGAGGCACAGCTGAACGACGCGGAGGCGGCGATCGAGGCGCTCGAGGACATCGAGGACGACGCCACCATGTACCGGGAAGTCGGGGAACTCCTCGTCGAAACCGATCGGGACTCCGCCGAGGAGGACCTCGAGGAACGGATCGACAGCCTGGAGATCCGCGTTCAGACCCTCGAGAAACAGGAGAGCCGGTTCCAGGAGCAGTTCGAGGAGCTCCAGTCCGAGCTCGAGGAGCTGCTCCAGGGCGCGAACCTGGGCGGCGGCCTCGGTGGTGGCGGCCCGGCTCCCGGTGGTCCGGGCGGCCCGGGCGCCGGCGGCGCCTGAGGTGCCCGAGGACGTCGCGATCGTCGAAGCGGCCGTCGACGCGGCCGAATCCGTCATTTTCTCCCGCTACGATCGATCGGACATCCGCGACCTCGATATCGGGATCGAGTTCGAGGCCGGCGAACTGGAGATCGACATCTACCTCGACGTCCCCGATGGCGGGGCGACCGCTGAGCGAACCGCTGACGATGCAGCCGTAGCCGCCCGCGACGCGGTCGACGAGCGGCTCGACGCCTGACTCCTCCGGCTGAGGCAGGCTGCTCAGGCGGACGTGAAGAGGAAAACGAGGATACTGACCGCGACGGTCGCGATCACGACGGCGCCGGCGAGGGCCCCACCCATCGAGATGACGGCGTTGGCGTGACTCGCCAGCGTTTCCGTGCGATCGTTGCCGAAGACGGTGACCTCGGCGTGTTCCGTCGCCATCCCCGCTTTGACCGGCTCGAGGTCCGCCCGGGCTTGTTCAACCAGGTCGTGGATGGCGTCGACCAGCGTCGCCCGGTCGATCGCCTGGCCGACCTGGTTCGTCGACTCGACCGTGTTGACGATGTGGGTATCGGTCGTCATGACCTCGGCCGCGTCGACCTCCTCGAGGGTATCGAGCACCTGCTCCCGGAGGCCGGGCTCCATGTTGTTGCCGTCGATCAGGACGTACGCGGTCGTCTGGTCGCCGACACGGACCAGCGCCACCCGGATCCCCAACGGGCCGATCCCGTCCTCCGGCGCCCAGTCGGTGGGCTCCCAGGCCGTGCCGAGCTCCAGGGTGTCGCGGGGCGCCGTGACGAGCTGCTCGGCCGCCTCGCGGACGGCCCGGAACAGATCGAACGACCGACGGGAGCCGGGGGTGACGTGGCCGAGATCACCGCCATCGAGACCGTCGTTGGAGTTGTGCGCATCGGCCAGCAGCACGTCGTCCAGGCCGGCGACCCGGGCCTCGCCCATCGCCGACATCCCGACGCCGTACTCGATGTCGTCCGCGAAGCCCGGCGCGAAGGTGGCGACGAACAGGCCGTCGTCGTCGAACGCCTGGCCGAGCACGGAGGCCTCGCCCGCGGACGCCCGAACGCTCGGGGTGGCGAGCTCGTCGTACTCGATGCGGTCGCCGGCGGCCTTCGCCGCCCGGATGAGCTCCTCGACCTCGGACTTGGTGACGAGGTTGAAGTCGTGGCCCGCCGTCGCGTGCGGGGGGAAGGCCAAGCCCTCGGCGTCCTCGGCGACCCGCCGCGGCAGGTTGCCGCCGCCGATCTCGCCCATCGGGCCGGGGTGGATCATCGGGAGCACGAACCTGGCCTTCTCGGTGCCGTCGGGCCGGGCGAACGACAGCACGGTGACCGGCACCACCGCCTCCTCGCCGATCTCCTCGAAGAAGAGCTCGAGCTCGTCGGTCCCCTCCGCGATGTGGCCGATGAAGCCCCTGAGGAAGTCGAGGCCGCTGACGCCGAGGCTCCGCCGCCAGGGCCGGTCGATGACGTTGATCAACCCCCATACCGCGGCCGAATAGAGCAACGACATCACGATGAGCAGCTGGAAATCCGTCGGGCCCAACTGGGCCAGGATCGCCGGGCCCTCCTCCGACCGCGACAGGTAGACGTCGATGATCGGCCCGCCGACCTCCAGGTAGCGCAGCGTACCGCTGTAGATGAAGAGGAGGACGCCCGCCGAGAGGGTCTGGAGGCTGGCCGGGATCGCGGCGATCGCCGGATTGCGGTGCGAGACGGCCATGACGACGGCCAGCCGGAACGCGAAGACGATCGCGAGCGACTCGATCAGGACGTCGAAGACGAAGCGTTGGGCGAGCGGGGTCAGGAGGGCGAGCCCGCCAGCGGCCGCCAGCATCACCACCACGATGCCCTCGCTGACGAGCGCCAACAGCGACGACCGGTTGTAGGTCAACTGCCCCCCGAGCCGGCGATCCACGGGGGCGGTGAGGAACGCGGCGATCAGTGTCGGTATCCCGATGAAGAACAGGCCCTGATAGGCGTCGTCCAGCAGGAACGCGGATTCGAAGGCCGCGACCCCCACGAGAGCCGCGATGAGCAGGGCGAACCCGACGCTCGAGTACCACACCGGGGCGCGGAAGATGTACCGCGAGAGCGAAGCGAGTTCGCCTTGCGTCGTGGTCATGGTCCCTTACCGCTCGCAGACCTCGATGAAGTTCCGGAAGACCTCGTCCCCCCGCTCGGTGTGCGCGACCTCGGGATGCCACTGGACGCCGAACCAGTCCTCGGACTCGTGGCTCATGGCCTCGACGCCGCAGACGTCGCTGTGGGCCGTCCGGACGAAGCCCTCGGGGACCGTTTTCACCTCGTCCGCATGGCTGGCCCAGACCCGCGTCTCCGGCGCCAGGGAGCCGATCAGCCGGTCCTCGGGGTCATCGATCTCCACCGTGACGTCCGCGTAGCCGCCGTACTCGCCAGGCCCCACCTGGCCGCCGTGGGCCGCGGCCAGGTCCTGCATGCCGAGACACACGCCGAGGACCGGCACCCCGACGTCGAGGTAACGCGCGCCGCGGTCGGGATCGGCCTCGTGTGGACCCCCTGATAGCACGATCCCGTCGGCGTCGACCTCCTCAGGCGGCGTCGAGTTATCCAGGATCTCCGCCTCGACCCCCGCATCCCGGAGCGCCCGCTGCTCTAGATGGGTGAACTGCCCGCCGTTGTCGATGACGGCGACCCGGGTCATTACTGGGAGCGTTCGCCGCTCCACGTTAAAAGTCCGGTCATGCGGCGCCGTCGAGCCAGCCACTCGCACCTGTCGGCCGCCGGCGGACAGCACGCCGGTGGCGCGTCACTCCTCGCGGCGGTCGGCGGCCGATTCGAACTCCAGCTCCTCGAGCTCCCGGCTTCGGCGCCCCTCCTTGACCGCGATAGCCTCCTGGGCCGGCGAGACATCGTCGTCGATCCGGGCCCAGGACTGGTGGACCTGCGAGTGGCACCAGCGGCAGAGCTGGACGGTGATCTCGTGCTCAAGCGACTCGGCGTCGGCATAGGAGAGGTGGTGTTCCTCGAGCAGCGGCCGGGTGTCCTCGTGGGCGATCCGGCGCTCCTCGAGGCCGCACCGAGCACATTCGCTGGCAGTCGACCGTGAACGGAACTGCGGGCAGTCCCGCCAGTCCCACTCCCCGGCGGCGACCGGACAGGTGTAGCCATCCGCCGCCCTCGAACGGGCGAAACTCCGATCGACTTCGGGCCGTTCCAGCGCGAGCCGGCATCGGCCGTCGTCGGTGAGGTGATCGCAGCGGTCCACGTGGGCGTACGGATCGTCCACGCCGACGGAGGTGCCCTGTGGGGTCCGCTCCATGCTCGCGTAGGAACCGTGGGGCGCAAAAACGCTTTTGCGCGGCGGCGGTCCACCGGGGGCCGTGCAGATCCGCCACGAGGGCGAGCCCCTCGCGACCGATGTCGAGGTGGCCCGCTCGCTGCCCGCCCGGATGCGGGGACTCATGGGCCGACGGTCCGTCCCGGAGGACTACGCCCTCGTCCTCCCGTTCGACCACCCGGCGCGGCGGGCGGTGCACATGCTCTTCGTTCGGACGCCGATCGACGTGGTCTGGATCGCCGACGATCGGGTCACCCGTCGGGCCACCCTGTCCCCCTGGACGGGACTGGCCTGGAGCCGGGCCGATACGGTCATCGAACTGGCCGCCGGTGCCGCGAGTCACGTCGTGGAGGGCGACTGCGTGAGGGTGGCGGCGAGCGATTAAGTGCCCGGCACGCCAGCCCTCACGCATGCCCGGGTACGAGGTAGCCATCAAGCCCTCGGCCCGACGGATCAACCGCGTGGCCGGCGAGTGGGTAGGCCGGCGCGGCCAGAGCCGGACCTTCGCCACGAAGGCCGACGCGAGGGCCTGGGCCGAGGACATCTCCTCGGCGGGCCCGGTGCGCGTGCAGGACGTGGCCCCGAACGACCCAGCCGACGTCGAGGGCTACCTCGTTGCCGATCCCAATCGGGCCCGAACGGCGCCTGAACCAGCCGAAACGATGCCGTTAGACGTCGATTGAGGGGCGAACTCGAGCTGGCGGCCGCTACGGCGTTTCGAGGATGTCCGGCACGCCCGCGGGTGCCACCGTTTCCCCGTTGACGAAGGAGGCGGCCGGACTCGCCAGGAACTGTACGACGTCGGCGATCTCCGCGGAGACCCCGATCCGCCGGTCCACCTCCTCGCGGTCGACGTCGTCGGCGTCGATGCCCATCTGTGAGGCTAAGCCTGGCGTCGCCACGAAGCCCGGCGCGACGCAGTTGACTCTGACACCGCTGTCGGCCCATTCGTGGGCGAGGCTCCGCGTGAGGTTCATGATCCCGGCTTTCGCGGCGCCATAGTGGCTCATGTAGGGCGCGCCCTCGCGCCCGGCCACGCTGGCGAGATTGACCACCGCCCCGCCGCCGTTCTGGAGCGGCTCGGCCGCCGCCTGGGTACAGTGGTACGTGCCGGTGAGATTGCTCTCGACGATCGTGGCCCAGCCGTTCGGGCTGATGTCCTCGAAGCCCGCCATGAACGACGCGCCGGCGTTGTTCACCAGCACGTCGATCCCGCCGAAGGCCTCGACCGCTTCCTCGATGAACGCCTCGACCGCCGGGCGGTCCCGGACGTCACACTCGACCGCGATGGCCTCGCCGCCGGCCTCCCGGATGTGCTCCGCGACGGGCTCGATGTTCTCGGCGGTCCGGGAGCAGATCGCGACCGCGGCCCCGTCGGCCGCGAACTGCTCGGCCACCGCCCGGCCGATACCGCTCGACGCCCCGGTGACGACGGTTGTCCGGCCGGCCACCGAGAAGCGATCACTGCTCACGCGGGACCCCTCCCGCAGGGAGATCGGCTCGGACCATAGCGGGCTGGTACACACCGGGGCGGCATAAGCCTCGACGGCCCGGTGGAACGGCCCGTCCGACCCCGATCCGAGGTGTCGAAACACGGGGACGGCAAGGCTTTCGTGAAACCGAAACCGCTAAACGCGCGTCCGGGATACGTTCGGCCGAGCCGAGGTAGCCTAGCCCGGCCAAGGCGGTTGCCTCGAGAGCAACTGTCCGAGAGGACTCAGGAGTTCAAATCTCCTCCTCGGCGCTCTGTCTCCCGAGGAGCTGCCGCGCCGACCGGGGAACCCAGGCATCTAAGAACCCGCCGCCCAGCCTGCAGGGCATGGACACTGACGAGGCCGGATCGGTCTGTGAGGAGGTGTTGACGGCCCTCGAGGGCACCGTGATCGCCGAGCGGTCCGTGCTCGAGACGGTCCTGCTTGGCGTGCTCGCCCGCGGTCACGTGCTCCTCGAGGACGTGCCGGGGACCGGCAAGACGCTGACGGCCCGGAGCATGGCGCGGGCCCTCGGCCTGTCCTTCTCGCGGATCCAGTTCACGCCCGACCTGCTGCCCTCCGACGTGACCGGTACCAACGTGTTCGACCAGCAGCAGCAGACGTTCGAGTTCCGCGAGGGCCCGGTCTTCGCGAACGTGGTGCTCGGCGACGAGATCAACCGGGCGCCGCCGAAGACCCAGGCCGCCCTGCTGGAAGCCATGGAGGAGCGACAGGTCACGGTGGGCGGGGAGACCCACGAGCTGCCGGAGCCGTTCTTCGTGATCGCGACCCAGAACCCGATCGAGGCGGAAGGGACGTTCAAGCTGCCCGAGGCCCAGGTCGACCGGTTCGCGGTCAAGACCAGCCTCGGGTACCCCGACCACGACGGGGAGCTCGAACTGCTCCGGCGGCGTGCCGGTCGCACGACCCGCGCCCCGACCGTCGAGGCGGTCCTTGATGGCGCCAAGCCCGTCTTGGACCTGCAAGAAGTGCCGGAAACGGTCCACGTCGACGATGACGTCCTCGATTACATCGCGCGGATCAGCCGGGCCACCCGCGAGGACCGACACGTGGAGGTCGGGGTCTCCCCGCGCGGGACCCAGCGGCTCTTCGAAACCGCGCGGGCCCGGGCGACGATCGAGGGGCGGGACTTCGTGACCCCGGACGACGTGAAAACGGTAGCCGAGCCCGTCCTCGCCCATCGACTCGTCCTCACGCCGGACGCCGTCGTCGGCGAGATCGAGAAACCGGACATCATCGACACCGTCCTCGATAGCCAGCCGGTCCCAACCGTCGATTGAGCGGAACCTGACCCGGCCAGTCCCCGGTTCTCAACCCCGGAGGGCGGCCGCGATGAGCAGGGCCGCCGCCAGCAGAACGACCAGCGCCGTGACGGGTTGGCCTCCGCTGGACACCAGGAACAAGCCGTACCCGATCGCGATGCCGACGACGCCGACCAGCGTGCTGTTGGCCGCGTGGACGAGTTCGGCGTTCCGCGTTCGCGCTTCGGTACCGAGCTGTTCGCCGAGGTTGATGGCCTGCTCGCCGAGATCCCAAGCGAGAACCGAAGCCGCGGTCCCGAGCAGCATCGGGACCGGTCCGGCGCCCATGGCCCCGGACAGGACCACGCCGCCGAAGGCGAGCAGCGCCCCGACGGTCACCGCTCGCCGCGAGGCCCGGAGGGCCCCCACCCCCAGCAGCACCAGGCCGAGGACGCTGACGGCGGCACCGGCCGCGGTCCCGGCCGCCGCGACCGCCAGGCCGCCCGCGCCGATCGACAGCCCGCTGGAGAGGCGGGTCGGGGAGTGGTCCACCGCGCTCATCCGCGGCGGGCCTCCAGGGAGTTGACGGCCGCCGCGAGCGGTCGGTCCCGCTGCCAATCGACGACCGGGACCCGCGCGCTCCGGAGCCCATCGATCCGGGCCCGCCGTTCGATCGCCGCGAGCCGACGCCCAGGGGTCTCGTCGGCGGTCGGATCCGGACTGATCACCGTGGCGCTGTTGCCTCCCGCTTCCAGGCGCCCGATCAACGTGGCGATGTAGTCATCGGCCAGCGGGGTGAAGACCATCAGCTGGGCGTTCGAGGGGAGGCGCCGCTGGAGCTGGCGGACCCGGCGGGCGACGATCAAGGCCCCCTCGGGCGGGGTGGGCGGGATCGCCTCGTGGGTTCCCAGCAGCCGTTCGATCGCCGCGGCGTGGGCCGCCCCCGCGTTCGGCGCCAGCCAACAGTCCTCGGCCCCGATCGCCGCGACCCCGACGCGGTGGCCCGCATCGAGCAGCGCCGACGCGAGCTCCCGGGCGGCGTCGACGCTCCGCTCCACCGCGTGATCGGCTCCACCCACGTACGCTTCGTGGCGGGCGTCGATGACCAGGACGACCGTCGCGGACCGTTCGACCCGGTACTCCACCGTCGAGAGCTCGCCGGTGCGCGCCAGACGGTTCCAATCGACCCGGGTCATCGCGTCGCCCGGGCGGTACTCCCGGGTCGCGTAGAACTCGACGCCGCTGCCGCCGATGTCCGTCGGCACAGGGCCCGTGTACTGCGCCGTTTGGGCCCGCAGCGGGACGGACAGCTGCGTCGGTGCCAGCGCCGGGACACAGGTCATCCGCGTCTCGACGCTCACCGTGGTCTCGCGTTCGATCGCCCCGCTGGCGTCCCGGGCGATCACGGTCATCGGCTCGAAGGGATGGACGCCGCGGCTGGCCTCGACCGTGTAGCGGTAGGTCGCGGTCCGGCCGGCCCTGAGCGCCGTCCCTAACCGGGGGGAGCCGTCTGTGACGTCAAGCGCCGCGGGCACGCCATCGACCAGCCTGAGGTCGGGCAGGGCGTCGCCCTCGTTGACGACCCGAACCGTGACCTCGACCGCCTCGCCGTCTCGGGGGTCGGTCTCACTGAGTTCCCGTTCGATGCGGAGGTCGACCTCCGGCGTCCGGGCGGACCGGGCATAGCCGGCGAAGGCCACCCCCACGACACTGGCCAGCAGCAGCCCCGGCTGGCTGACGATCGCGCCCACGCCGGCGGCGATGAACGCCACGGCGGCGACGCCGTGCCATCGGTTGGTCTCGCGCCGTGTCACGACGCCCCCCGGAGCTCGACGACCGCATCGGCCGTGCGGTTCGCGTAATACGCGAACGGTGTAGCGTCGTCGATGAACGCCCGGAGCCGGATGTTCCATGGCGGCCGCGGGACCTCGGAACCGCCCAAGAACCAGGCCGCGGCCGGGTCGTCCGTCCACTCGCCGGCTTCGACCTTGGCCCGGGCCTCGGTCGTTGGGAGCCGCCAGCGATGGCCCGCCGCTTCCACGGCGGCCGACCGCAGCCGGCGCCGGAGCCGCTCGTGCTCGCCCCCGGCCCAGCTCCGGCCTCGTTTCCGCGACAGCGCCGCCACCCGCCGGTCGAACGAGTCACCCGGCCAGTCCGTCTCCTCCCGGTCCTCCGTCTCCGGAGGCTCGGCCGCCTCGATCTCCGAACGGCGCCGGATCTGGAGGGCCCGGGCCGCCTCGACCACCGCGAACAGTCCCAATCCCACGACCGCGATGCGGGGCAGCGTCAGCACCCCGGCGGTCTCGGGAGCGATCACGATCATGAGCCCGATGCCGGCCAGGGCGATACCCATCGACGCGAAGAAGGACCGGAGGCCGCTCATGGCGGCTCCCCGGCGTACTCCTCCTCGATCCGCCGTAGCGCGGCGAGCGCGCGGGCCTCCCGGTCCTCCGTCGGGTCCGCCGTCCCGTAGCGGACGCTTTCGAAGAGGTCCGTGAGTTCGGCGACGTCCTCCGCCGCCATCCCGGCCTCGACCGCCGCGCCCGCGAACTCCGAGGGCGTACTGGCCTCGGGGTTGGGCACGTCCAGCAGATCCGTCATCTCCTTCCAGGCCTCGTAGACCGCGTTGTCCGGCTCGGCGTCGCCCTCGATGCGGTCGGCCGCGCGCCCGGCGGCCCGGCCGATCGCCGCCATCTGGACCGGATCCGGCTCCTCGGGCTCCTCGGCCCGCGCCGGCTGGTCGTCGCCGGTCGACTGGAAGAGCAGGGCGACGGCGACCAACAGCGCCAGCCCGAGCACGCCGAACAGGACGAGTGACACGACCGGACTGCCGCCGGACGCCGCGCCGGCCCCGCCGGAGCCACCGGTCAAGGAGATCGTGCCGGTCTCGTTCGCCGTCCGCTCGGCGAACGGCAGCGATAAGCGGACGGTCTCAGCCCGCCGGCACGCCGTCAAGAGCGCGTGGACGAGCAGCGCCGGCGGGCCGAGCCCGGCGACCACCGCGATCGGGACCAGCGGACCCTTCCAGCGATAGATCAGATACAGTCCGAACCCAGCCAGGGCTGCGAACGCAGCGAAGAACCACAGCTCGTTCAGGAACGGGAAACACGGCAGCGGAATGACCGGGACGTTCCCGCCGAGGCCGCCGAACCCGAAGGAACTCGGATTACCATCGTCGCCCTCCTGGTCGCCCTGGCCGCCGTCCGCCGGTTGGCCGAAAGCACCATCGCCGCCCCCGCCGGCCATCCCTTCGTGGACCACCGCGGAGTTCAGCGTGGCGGCCGCGATAGCGATCGCGAGAATGGCAATCAGCGCGATGACCAGCGGTCGGGTCCGGACGGATACCACGGCCGCGTGTTACGGGAAGACCCCAATATGTGTTCCGCCAGCGAGACGATGACGCGGCAGGCGTGTAATACGGTGACAGCGCCGGCTACACCCGAATGATGTTGCTGTCGAGATCGCGCGGATAGTACGTCAGCCGTTCGGTGCCGTCCTCGGTGACGGCGACGGTATCGGAATGGCGATAGCCGGCCGTCTCGGTGTACAGGCCCGGCTCGATCGTGTAGACGTGGCCGGCCTCGATCGTTTCGTCGTTCCCGCGGTCGATGTATGGCGGTTCGTGCCCCTCCATCCCGATGTTGTGCCCGACGTGGTGGCGTGCCAGGTCGGTGACGCCCTGTTCCTCGAAGTAATTCCAGACCGCCTGATCGACGTCGGCGACCGGTACGCCCGGAGCGAGGGCGTCGATGGCGATCGTCTGGGCCTCCAGCATCAGTTCGAAGTAGTGGACGTCTTCGTCACCGGGGTCACCGAGGAACATCGTCCGTTCGAGTTCCGAGTGATAGCCGTCCACGTTGGCCGTGGCGCCGGTCACGAGCACGTCGCCCGCTTCCAGCCGGCGGTTCGCGGTGTGCCCGTGAGGCAGCGCGGTCTGCTCCCCGGTGATGAAACCCGCGTGGGCGGGGCCGTCGCCCCGCGCCAGGGGGACGTACCGATCGCCCAACGTGTCCAACATAGCCCGGGACGCTTGGAGCGAGGCCCGCTGACTCACCGTGGCCGGGTGCGCCCCGGGCTCGGTATTGTCTGCGAGATACCGGTGGGCCAGGTTGCCCCACCGGGCTGATTCCCGGAGCAGGTCGATCTCCGCCGCTGACTTCGCGTAACGCATCCGCTTGACCCACTCCTGGGTCTCGACATCGACGAACTCCGAGAGGGAGGGACCGTCGTATCCCATCGTCCCCGGCGCGCCGTCGGCGTCAGCGGCGACCGTTTCGATCCCGAGCCCTTCGAGCATTTCGGTGATCGTCGGCAGCGGTTCGCCGCCCGGGTAGTCGAAGTACTGATGGACGGCATCGATCCGGGGATTGGTTTCGACCCGCTCCACCTCGAGACGAGGCACCGTGATCTCGACCCGGTCCGGGCTTACCACGAGGCAGACTGGGCGCTCGGTCTGGATATGGTGAAAGCCGGTGAGGTAGGCGATACTGGTCGCGCCGAACCAGACGCCAGCCTCGGCATCGGCCTCGGCAATCCGGGCCCGCATCTCGGACAGACGAGACGTGTACTCTCCGGACGGTAGGCTCGTGGACATGCGGTGAACTGCGACACGTTCCTGCAAAAGCATTCGTGAACCGGGCCTCGTCGGCTGAAAGCTGGGGTCGGTCGGCCCGGGCGGGAACCGGAGTCAGATTGGAGGAACCCGTATCCTGGAGGAGGCGGCAAGCACGTCGATGAGGACGCACCAGATCTCGCTTCGATACACACACTGGGTGGTGCAGTGGCTGGATGCGTAGCTCCCATCCCTCGCGATCGGCCAGTCATCCGAGTAGACGGGTCGGGGTGATTCATCTGTGGAACCGCACCCGGCCTGAACTGCCAGGGAGAAATTCCATATAGCAATATACAGTTGATGAGTTGGATGCTCTACATGCTTGACAGCGGTAATGCCCGATCTAACCGACGATATTTCAGATATCAGTGCTGATCACATTTCAGCGATTTCCCGACCGCTAGCCAAGATCCGTGGGCAAGGCAACCATTCGATACCCTTCTTCGAAGCTCCGGGCAGTTTGAATGAAATCGCTCCCGGCATTAGATGCCACACCTCTATGCGGAAGCTAACCAGTGGATTTCTCCCGACCCGTGGTCACGGATTAAACTGAACTGGCGGCTCAACAACGTATTGTGAGTCCACTCGGACGCATGTGGCCATTGCCGCCGATTGTCCCGGTCGGCCACCCCGATCCCACTCTTCACGAAGAAGGAGGGGGACTGGCGTCGATACAGTCATGTGAGGTTGAACCAGGGGTTTCGATATGGAAGACGTGGCGATTGTGAGCCTCGAGCCGGAACACGAGGACGACCGGGGCCGGATGTTCAAGCCGATCGACGACGAGGACCTGCGAGCGGTGTTCCATATCACCAGCGAGCCAGGCGTCGTGAGGGCGAACCACTATCATGAGACCCAGACCCAGTGGCTCTATCTCGTGGACGGTGACCTCGAATTGAGCCTCCAGGACCGGCGGGGAAACGAGGCGGGGACCACGGAGACCCATAGGCTAGAGCCCGGTGATCTGGTCAGGATCCCTCCGAAGGTAGCACATGCCCTCAGCATTCACGCGCCAACGGAATTCTTCGAATTCATGGACCACGCGCAAGGTCCGAACGGGGAATTCTACGATCGAGATACCGTCGATGTCGACCTCCTATCTCCGTGACCGGATTCACCGATTCGAACGGTTGTAATACGACGAATGGTTGTGGATAATACGCTGGGACTACGCCGTGAGATCAGCGGGGTATGATTACTCTCCGCCACGCAATCGTAATGGCGTTCCGGGTGACCGGTGACATGCATCACGCGAAAGGATTAGACAGCAGGGATGCTCTAAGGAGAAACAGCCGAGTCCGCCCTCCCCGATTTGAACGGGGGGCAAGCCGATCTACAGTCGGCTGCT
>CAZKPC010000003.1:0-72244 GCA_964554565.1 uncultured Halobacteriales archaeon | reverse complement strand
CACCTCCAGGCTGAACGCGACGGGAAGCGGATCGCGCCCGATTTCCTGGACTGACGGGGCCGTCAGGAGGACTGCTTGTCTTCCTCTTCCTCGAGCTCGGCGAGCTCCTCCTCGACGGCCGTCTCATCGACGTCGACGGTCGTCTCGCCGTCGGACTTATCGAGCTCCTGTCGGATGGTCTCCAGCTCCGAGTCGACCTCCCGCTCCGAGGAGATCCGGTCGAGTTCCTGGTCGATGGAATCGCCCTCCGAGAGCACGTTGTCGAGGTCGCCTGACGCCTCGAGCTCTTCGAGGGCCTCGGCCCGGGCCTCCATCTCCTCGGTCCGTTCGGTGGCCCGCTCGACCGTCCGGCTGATGTCGCCCATCTCGTCGCCGGCGCCGGTCAGGGCTTCGGAGACCCGAGCGCTGGCTTCGGCCGCCTCGTAGCGGGCCTTCATGGTCTCCTTCTTCGTCCGGAACTGTTCGATCTGCTGCTCGAGCTCGTCCTTCTTGGCCACGAGGTTCTCCTGGGTTGACTCGAGGTCGGCGATCTGGTCGTCCAGGTCCTCGATCTGTTGGAGGTTCGCCTGTTTCTTCTCGAGAGCGCGCCGGGCCAAGTCATCTCGGTCCTGGCGTACCGCCTCTCGGGCCTGCTCGTTGTGTTTCTCGACGTTGCTCTGGAGCCGGTCCCGCTGTTTCTGCAACCGTTTCTTCTGGGTGGTGAGGTCCGCGATGCCCCGCTTGACGTCCTGGAGCTCGTCCCGGAGCTGCTCGTAGGAGTAGTCGAGCTCGCGGGACGGGTCCGAGGCCCGGTTGAGGACGGAGTTCACCCAGGCCCGGACCGTATAGGAGAGCCGCGAAAGGATGCTCATACCGGTGCATCTGTCGCCGTAGGGATAAAAAACCCGTCCGGGCCGGCAGGCTTCTTTGCCCGGCGCACGGTCGTCGGAGCATGGACGACGCGGTGGTCATCCCGGGCGGGCGCGACGTGCGAGGGTCGCTCGACGGCCCCCAGGACGCCGAGGGGTGTGTGGTCGCCTGCCCGCCTCATCCTCAAGCCGGCGGCACGCGGTCCAACCCCGTGCTCACGGCGGTCGGTGAGGCCTTAGCGGACCGGGACCTGGCGGCCCTGCGGTTAGATTACGGGCCGTGGGGCGAGGGCAGTGGCGAAACCCGGGATGCGCGGAACACGGTCGACTGGGCGGCCGACCGGTTCCCCGCTGTCGGCTTGTTCGGCTATTCCTTCGGGGCCACGGTCGCCCTGGCGGCGGCCGGGGAACGGAGCGTGGTCGGCGTGGTCGCGCTGGCCCCCGCCCATCGCCTGCCGAGTATCGACACGATCGAGGCCCTCGAATCGGTCTCGGCCCCGGTGTCGCTCCTCTATGCGGAGCGCGACCGCGTCGTCGACTCGGAGCCGGCCGCCGACCGAGCCCGGGCGTTGGAGCATGACGTGGCCGGCTTACCGGCGGATCACCATTTCGTCGGTCAGCGGACCAAGGTGGCCGAGCGCGTGGCCGCTTTCTTCGACGACCGGATCTCGGAGCTGCGGCGGGCCGAATAGCGGGTCTGCCTCAACGCTCCCGGTAGCGCCGCGTGGATAACGGAGCTTATGACCGGCGGCGGAGTGCTCCCCGCTATGGGCCTCCTGCGCTCGCTCTGGCAGCTGTCGACGCTCGTCGTCGCCGGGCCGGTCGCCGTCGTCGGCCTCCTGAACTTGTTCGAAGGCCGGGTGGCGACCGGGGCCCTGTTCATCGGGCTGGCCCTCGCCTTCGCCGGCGTGAGCGAATACGCCTACGCCCGGGCCACCGGCGGCACGCTCGGACGGCTGCGGGATTGGCGGGGCCGGTCGGATTCCTAAGCCGTCCAGATCGGGCTTCTCTGGACTGACCACCCCTGCCGTGGCGCTTGAGTCCGGATTCCACAAGGGTACTCCCAGTCGGCGCTCCGCCCGTTTGAGCCGGTTCACAGCCAACGTCTGACGGCCGAACCGATGTCTGCCATCGTCACCACCATCCCGCTGCCGGCCCGCGATCTGCCGGGAGTCCCGAAAGGGTTTTGATGCCGCCTGGCGTCACGTCGTTATGCCGACGACCCCCGAGACGGGCTACGATCCGTCGCTGGGCAATAAGTTCATTTTCGTGACTGGCGGCGTCATGTCGGGGCTGGGGAAGGGCATCACCGCTGCGAGCACCGGCCGACTGCTCGCGAACGCGGGGTTCGACGTGACGGCGGTGAAGATCGATCCCTACCTCAACGTCGACGCGGGGACGATGAACCCCTACCAGCACGGCGAGGTCTACGTGCTCGAGGACGGCGCCGAAGTCGACCTGGATCTGGGCAACTACGAGCGCTTCCTCGACGTGGACATGGCGGCGGCCAACAACGTGACGACCGGCAAGGTGTACCGCCACGTGATCGAGAACGAGCGGGCTGGCGAGTACCTCGGGAAAACGGTCCAGATCATCCCGCACGTGACGGACGACATCAAGCGCCGGATCCGGGAGGTCGCTGAGGGCCACGACGTCTGTATCGTCGAAGTCGGGGGCACGGTCGGGGACATCGAAGGGATGCAGTACCTCGAGGCGCTCCGCCAGTTCGCCCACGAGGAACCGCCGGAGGACGTGCTCTTCATGCACGTCACGCTGATCCCCTATTCGAAGAACGGCGAGCAGAAGACCAAACCCACGCAGCACTCGGTGAAGGAGCTCCGGAGCATCGGGCTCCAACCGGACGTCGTGGTCGGGCGGTGTGAGGACCGGCTGGAGGACGCGACCAAGGAGAAGATCGCGCTGTTCTGCGACGTGCCCACCGACGCGGTGTTCTCCAACCCGGACGTCGACGACATCTATCGGGTCCCGCTCGTGGTCGAGGAGGAGGGGCTCGATCACTACGTCATGGCGGAGTTAGATCTCACCGCCCGAGCGCTGCCGCCGGCCCAACGCAGCAGCGAGTGGCGCGAGCTCGTGACGCGACCGACGGAGGGGACCGTCGACGTCGCGTTGGTCGGGAAATACGGGCTGGAGGACGCCTACATCTCGATCCACGAGTCGCTCAAGCACGCCGGGCTCGAACGCGGGGTCGAGGTGGAGACGCAGTGGATCCACTCCGAGGACGTCTCGGAGGGGGCTGCGGAGTACCTGCAGGGGGTCGGCGGCATCGTCGTGCCCGGCGGGTTCGGCGCTCGAGGTACCGCCGGGAAGATCGAAGCGATCCGGTACGCTCGGGAACGGGACATCCCCTTTCTCGGGCTCTGTCTCGGGTTCCAGATGGCGACCGTCGAGTTCGCGCGGAACGTGCTCGACCTCGAGGGCGCCCATTCGGCGGAGATGGACCCCGACACTCCCCACCCGGTCATCGACATCCTCCCGGAGCAGACCGGCGTCGATGACATGGGGGGGACGATGCGGCTCGGCGCTCACGAGACCCAGATCGAGCCCGACACCCTCGCGGCGGAGCTCTACGGCGACACCGCGTGCTACGAGCGCCACCGCCATCGCTACGAGGTCAACCCGGAGTACATCGACGACCTCGAGGCAGCCGGGTTGCGGTTCTCCGGCACGGCCGGCCGACGGATGGAGATCCTCGAACTCCCGCAGCACCCCTACTTCCTCGGCACCCAGTTCCACCCCGAGTTCCGATCCCGACCCGCCCGGGCGAGCCCGCCGTTCGTCGGCCTGCTCGAGGCCGTACAACCCCGCCGGGAAACGCCCGAAGAGGTGGAGGCGTGAATGGTCGACGCGGAGTCGTTCATCCCCGACGCGATCAGTGAAATCGAGGCGGCGATCGGCGACGCGAACGCCGTCATCGCCCTCTCGGGCGGGGTGGACTCCTCCACCTCGGCCGCGCTCGCGTACGAGGCCATCGGCGACCAGCTGACGCCGGTCTACGTCGACACGGGGCTGATGCGCAAGGGCGAGACCGACGAGGTCCGCGAGACGTTCGGCTACATGGGGGGGCTCCGGGTCATCGAGGCCGAGGACCGGTTCCTCGACGCCCTGGCCGGCGTGACCGACCCTGAGGCCAAACGCCACGCCGTCGGCGAGCAGTTCATCCGGGAGTTCGAGGAGGTCGCGCGGGAGGTCGACGCGGACTACCTCGTGCAGGGCACGATCTATCCAGACCGGATCGAATCGGAGGGGACGATCAAGTCACACCACAACGTCGGCGGGCTCCCCGAGGTGGTCGACTTCGATGGGATCGTCGAGCCGGTGCGGGAGCTCTACAAGGACGAGGTCCGGGAGGTGGCCCGCGAACTCGGCCTGGAATCGGTCGTCTCCGAACGGATGCCCTTCCCCGGCCCCGGCCTCGCGGTCCGGATCATCGGGGAAGTCACGGCGGAGAAACTCCGGGTCGCCCGGGAAGCCACCGCGATCGTCGAGGCCGAGCTCGAGGACTACGAGCCCTGGCAGGCGTTCGCCGCCATCCTCGGGAAGGCCACGGGCGTGAAGGGCGACAACCGCGTTCACGGCTGGGTGGTCGCCGTCCGGTCCGTCGAGAGCCGCGACGGGATGACCGCCCGGGCCCAGGAGCTCGACTGGGAGACGCTCCAACGGATCCAGAGCCGCGTCACCGGGACGCTCCCAGACGTCGCGCGGGTGGTGTACGACGTCACCCACAAGCCGCCGGCGACGATCGAGTACGAGTGAGGTCGCCGCCGGCTAGAGCCGATCCCAGAGCGCCTCGCTCGCCGCGCCGATCTCCTCGTAGTCCTGCTGGCTCACCCCGACGACGCCGTCCTGGGGCGTATAGACGACGTCGCCGCCGACGATCGTTCGCGTGACGTCCGCCCGCCCGGCGGCGCTGACGACGTAGTACGGCGCGCTCCCCGGCAGAACGGGGTTCGGCCCGAGGTCGAGCGTCACGAAGTCGGCACGCTTCCCTGGCTCGATACTCCCGATCTCGTCGGCCATCCCCATGACCTCCGCCGAGCCGATCGTGGCCCACTCGAGGGCCTTCGCCATGTCGAAGCCGCTCGGGTTGTTCTGCTTGAGCTTGTGGATGCCGACCGCCGTGCGCATCACCTCGAAGAAGTCCGGGTCCCAGCCGTCGTCGCCGAGCCCGATCGTGACGTCCTCCGCCTCCATCGTCTCGACGTCCGCGATGCCGACGGCGTTGTTGGTGTTCGAGTAGGGGTTGTGGGCGACCTTGACGTCGTGCTCGCCGAGGACCTGGATCTCCGGATCGGTCGAGTGCACGCAGTGGGCCGCGATCACGTCGGCGTCGAGCAAGCCCATGTCCTCGAGCGCGAACACCGGGCGCTTGCCGTACTCCTCGATCGAGCGGTGGACGTCGATCAACCCCTCCTCGAGGTGGAGCTGGACCGGCCGGCGGTCCTCGATGGCCCGTTCGGCCGTCTCGCCGACCGTTTCCTCGGTGTTCGTGAACAGGGTGTGGAGGCAGTAGTGGCCGTCGACCCGGTCGTAATCGGCCTCGGCGTCGCGCACGAACCGAGAGTTCTCATCGATACCGGCCATCGCCTCCTCGGTCGAGTTCCGCGCGGTCGTCTCGAAGGTGATCAGCCCGCGGATCGGGGTGCGCGCGACGCCATCGGCGACGGCGTCCAGCGCGCCGGGCAGCGTGTTCGGCCCCGAGTAGTTGTCACAGAACGCCGTGATCCCGCTCTCGAGCATCTCCGCACAGGAGCCCAGCGACGACAACCGGGCGTCCTGCATCGTGAACGCTTCGTCGACGTTCCACCAGATGTCGACCAGCGCCTCGTAGAAGCTCTGGGGCGCCACGTCGAGCGGGGCCCCCCGGATCGGCAGCGCGTACATGTGGGTGTGGCAGTTCACCAACCCCGGAATGACCACCTCCTCGCGCGCGTCGATGACGTCGGCGCCGGTCTCGAAGCCGTCACGGATGGCAATGATCTCGCCGTCCTCGACGACGACGTGAACGTCGGTTCGGACGTCCCGATCGTCGTTCATCGTGACCAGGGTCCCGGCATTGAGCAGCATACTTCCGTACTGTCGACCAATCGGCGCAAAAAGCTGCCGAAGCCACCGGGGGGTGGTGGATTTATGCCCGGCGCCGCCCCCGTGTGGCTATGGACCACGTCGCCTCGCTCACCTGCACCAGCTGCGGCGAGACGTACGATCCGGCGGAGTTCCGGTATACCTGCGAGGAGCACGAAGGGTTCGAGGGCATCCTCGAGGTCGAATACGACTACGACCGCGTCCTGGACCGGTTCGACGCGGACCTCGACGGCGACATCGCGGACCAGTGGAAGTACCGCGCGTTCCTCCCGGTCGAGGACGACGTCGAACCGGTCACGCTCGGCGAGGGTGGCACCGCGCTGCTCGACGCGCCCCGGCTCAGCGAGGCGCTCGGGGTCGAGACCTACGTCAAGGACGACGGCCGGAACCCGACGGGCGTGCTCAAGGACCGCGCCTCGTCGGTCTCGATGACGAAGGCCCGGGAACTCGGGCGCGGGACGGTGACGTGCGCGTCGACCGGGAACGCGGCGGCCTCCCTCGCCGGCTATGCGGCCCGCGGGGGCTTCGACTGCCGCATCTTCGTGCCCGGGTCGGCGCCGGAGGGCAAGCTCGCCCAGCCGCTGGTCTACGGCGCCGACGTGCTGGCGGTCGAGGGCAGCTACGAGCAGGCCACCGAGCTCAGCCTCGAGGTCACCGAGGCCTACGGCTGGTACAACCGCAACGCGGCGATCAACCCGTTCCAGGTCGAGGGCAAGCGGACCGTCGGCCTGGAGGTCGCCGAGCAGGCCCACGCGAACGGCCTCAGCCCCGACTGGTTCGTCTTCTCGGTCGGCGACGGCTGCACGATCTTCGGCGGCTGGAAGGGCGTCAAGGAGATGCGAGACCTCGGCTTCGTCGACGACGCCCCGCGGATGCTCGGCGTCCAGGCCGAGGGCGCCCGCCACGTTCACGACGTCTTCCGGGGCGAGGCGGACCCCTCCGAGGCGGCCGACACCCTCGCCGACAGCATCGCCGTCGGCCGACCGGCGAACCTCGTGAAGGCCGTGAAGGCGCTCCGGGAGAGCGACGGCGAGTCGGTGCTGGTCTCCGACGAGGCCATCCTCGAGGCCGAGACCCTGCTGGGCAGCGCGGAGGGCGTCTACGCCGAGCCGGCCGCGGCTGCCCCGGTGGCCGGCGTGGCCGAGGCCCGCGAGCAGGGGATCATCGGCGCGGACGAGACGGTCGTCGTCTGCGTAACGGGCACCGGCCTGAAGGACACGAAGTCGGCCCAGCAGGCGGCGGGCACGCCGACGTCGATCCCGCCGACGCTGGACGCGGTCGCCGAGCGGTACGGCGGCGCGGCGGATTGAGCCCCCGGCGTCCGAGGGACCTTAGTCGAGGATCGTCCAGGTGTCCTGGTACTCCTCGAGGACGCGGATCGACCGGTCGTCGAGCGGGTGATCGCGGTCGGGGACGTCGATCTCGTATTCGTCCTCGAACAGCTTCGTGGAGAAGTAGCGCATGCCGGTATCGCAGATGATGGTCGCGATCGAGTCCAGTCCCTGGGCCTCGGCGACCTTCACGGCGCCCTCGATGTTCGCGCCCGAGGAGATGCCACAGAAGACCCCCTCCTCGTCGGCGAGCCAGCGGGAGCGGTCGATGGCGTCCTCCGAGGTCACCGTGACCACGCCGTCCATCAGCTCGGGGTCGAGGTTCTGGGGGACGAAGCCGTCGCCGATCCCCTCGATCTCGTGGCTGCCCCACTCGCGCGCCGAGAGGATCGGCGCCTCGGCGGGCTCGAGGGCGAACAGCTGGACGTCCGAGCGCTCCTCCCGCAGCGTCCGGCCGACACCAGTGAGCGTCCCGCCGGTCCCTTGCCCCGCCACGAACGCGTCAGGTGCGCCGCCGAGCTGTTCGAGGATCTCCGGGCCCGTCGTCTCCGCGTGGGCCCGCGGGTTGTCGGGGTTCGCGAACTGGTTCGGGAACCAGTACTGCCCGGGCTCTTCCTCGATCTTCTCTTCGACCCGTTCCATCGAGAGGTCGACGTCGCTTTCACCGCCCGGCGTTTCGATCAACTCGCCGCCGTAGGCGCGGATGACCTTCTTGCGCTCCTCGCTCATGCCCTCGGGCATCACGATCGTCACGTCGTAGCCGAGCTGGCTCCCGACGAACGTGCACGCGATGCCGGCATTGCCGGTGGAGCACTCCAGGATCTCCATTCCGGGTTCGAGGTCGCCGCGCTCGATGGCGGCGGTGATCATCGCGCGGTAGATGCGGTCCTTGATGGAGCCGCTCGGGTTCAGAAACTCCAGTTTCCCGTAGACGTCAGCGTCGGAATCGGTGTCGATCTCCAGCAGGGGCGTCTCGCCGATGGCGGCGAAGATGTCGCCGCTGGCAGTGCGGCTCTTGTCCCAGGTCGGACTAGTCATGCTTGTATCTCGCCGACGACGGGGATAACTCCAACGAAGGGGGCCGGAGCCGGTTACAGGTAGCCGTCGGCGAACTCGTCGATCATGAGCTCGACGTCATCGCCGAGCGGGTAGAGGATCGGGCACTGGCAGCCGGTTTCGTAGTATTCACGGACCTTCTCGCGGCATTGCTCGGGCGTCCCGGAGGCCGTGAGCTTGCGGACGACCTCGTCGGGGATGAGGTCCATTCCCTTCTGGATGTCGTCCTCGCCGGCCGGCCACCCGCCGATCGCCTCGCCGACGTCGTCGATGAGGTCCTGACTCACGCCGGAGGCCTTCATGATGTGGGGCTGCTGGCCGAGGTACTGCGTGATGAGCTCCCGGGCGTTGTCGAGCGCCTTGTCGGCGTCGTGATCCATCGAACAGACGACGAGCTGAGGCCGGTCAATGTCCTCGAGGGTGCGACCGGCCCGTTCGGCCCCCGTCTCCAGGGCCTCCAGCGCCTTCTCGTTGTACTCCGGGCTGACGAGGTAGTTCAGGAGGGCGCCGTCGGCGAACTCGCCGGTGAGCTCGAGCATGGTGAACCCGGTCCCGCCGACGTAGACCGGGACCGTCCGGGGCCCGGTATCCCCGTGGACGACGTCCAGCTCGATGTCCTCGACGTTGACGAAGTCGCCGTCATAGGTCACGTTCTCCATGTCGAGCAGCTGCTTCACGACCTCCACCGTCTCCCGCATCGCGCGCAGCGGCCGTTCGCGGTTGACCCCGACCTTCGAGGCGATCGGTTCCCACCAGGCGCCGATGCCACAGAGGATCCGGTTCGGCCCGGCCAGCTCCTCCATCGTGGACATCGTCTGGGCGATCAGCGCGGCGTTCCGGGTCCAGTTGTTGATCACACCGGTCCCGACTTTGATCTCGTCGGTCACCGCGGCGTAGGCCGCACAGGGCGTGATCGCGTCCCGTGCCAGGCGGGACTCCGCCTGCCAGACCTCGTCGAACCCCTGCGACTCGGCGTATTTCACGTACTCCATGTTCTCGCGGATGGGGTGCTTGTCCTGCATATACAGCCCGACCCGCTCAGTGTCACTGCTCATGGTAATCCCCCCGAAACTACTCCGACCCCCGGCAAAAAGCTGCGGGTCTCCGGCTCTCGGAGGCCGATCGGACCGCTCTCCGAACCCTTAAAGTCCAACGCGGGATGGTAGCGGCTATCGACCGGGTTCCCGTCGATCGGTCCCGGAGGTAGCCCAACGCATGCAAACCTCACTTCGCGGCAAGGACATGGTGACGGTCCAGGAATGGACGAAGGAGGAGCTCACGTCGGTCCTCGACGTGGCCGATCAGCTCAAGGCGGAGTTCGCCCGCGGCGAGCTCGCCCACTACGACGCGCTGACGGGCCAGTCGCTCTTCATGCTCTTCTACAACACCAGTACGCGGACCCGCAATTCGTTCGAGGCGGGCATCAACCAGCTGGGCGGTTACCCGCATATCATGGCGCCCGACCAGCTCCAGCTCGAACACGGCGAGAGCGCCCGGGAGACGGCCAAGGTGCTCTCCCGCTACGGCCACGGGTTCGCCGTGCGGGTCCTCGGCGCCGCCGTCGACTTCGAGTACCCACGAGGGACGGAGATCGTCCGGGAATACCAGGCCGGCTGCGACGTCCCGGTCTACAACATGCAGTGTGACACCTACCACCCGTGTCAGACCCTGGCCGACCTCCAGACGGTACGCGAGCAACAGGGCCGCATCGAGGACCAGAACTTCGTCATCTCCTACGCCTACGCGCCGGAGATCCGGCGCCCGGTCTCGGTCCCCCACTCCTCGATCCTGGGGTTCACGAAGATGGGGGCGAACGTCACGCTGGCCCACCCCGAGGGTCTCGACCTGGACCCCCGGATCGTCGAGCAGGCCGAGGAGAACGCCGAGGAGGCGGGCGTCGACTTCACGATCGAGCACGACATGGCCCGGGCCTTCGATGGCGCGGACGTCGTCTACCCGAAACACTGGGTTTCCACCAAAGTGCACGAACGCGGTCGGGAGGCCGAGAAGGAGATCCACGACGCCAACCAGGACTGGATCTGCGACGAGGAGATGCTGGCGAACGCGAAGCCCCACGCGAACTACATGCACTGCCTGCCGGCGAAGCGGGGGTACGAGGCCACGGACGCGGTGATGGACGGCCCGCAGAGCGTGATCTACGACCAGGCGGAGAACCGCATGCACGCCCAGAAGGCGCTGATGGCGCTGACGATGGGCGGGCGCGGCTGGTAACCCGCTGATGGACGCCCCCGAGGAGGAACCGCCCGAATTCCATCCGGACGAGGTGCCGGCTTTCGACCTCGATGTCGAGCCGCCGGCGTTCTGGGGCACCCCGCGACAGAAGCCGCTGACGATGATCGCCCTCGGCGGCAACGCGATCAGCCCGGCGGATTCGGACGGCACGTACGAATCCCAGCTCGATGCGGTCAGCCGGACGTCCCAACAGATCGTCGACGTGATGAAAGCCGGCTACAAGGTCGTCTTGACCCACGGCAACGGGCCCCAGGTCGGCGCGTTGTTGAACCAGCAGGAGCAAGGCGAGCCGCCGGCCCAGCCCCTCGAGGTCTGTGGGGCCATGAGCCAGGGCCAGATCGGCTACATGCTCGCCCAGCAGATGCAGATGCACCTGGAACGCCGGTGGAAGCACGTGCCGGTCGCCTGCATCCTCACCCAGACCATGGTCGATCCCGAGGATCCGGCCTTCGACGACCCGACGAAGCCGGTGGGCCCCTATCTCGATGAACAGCGGGCCGAGGAGCTCCGCTCTCAGGGCGCGACCGTCAAAGCGGTCCGCGACGACCCGGAGACCCCGTATCGTCGAGTGGTGCCGTCCCCAGAGCCCCTCGGCATTGTCGAGGAGGTGCCGGTCAAGCGTCTGATCGACCAGCGGGACCTCGTCATCTGTGGCGGCGGCGGGGGCGTGCCCGTCATCAGGCGGGCCGGCGAGATCGAGGGCCTCGATGCCGTGGTCGACAAGGACCTCCTGTCCGCGCAGATCGCCCACACTCTGAACGCGGACTACCTCCTCATCCTGACCGACGTGGACGGGGTTTACCGGGACTTCGGGGGCCCGGACGAGGCCATGATCGAGGAGATCGCGGCGGCGGACTTGCGAGCGAAGCTCGACGCCGGCCAGTTCCCGGCGGGCAGCATGGGGCCGAAGGTGCAGGCGGCGTGTCGGTTCGTCGAGGGCGAATCCCGGCGCGACCGAGTCGCGCTGATCACGTCGCTCGACGAGGCTCAGGCGGCCCTCGAAGGCGAGGCGGGGACGCGGGTCGTCGAAAACTCCTGAGGTGCAGTTAGGGAGGCTTCCCGGCTATAGTTCGGCGGCCAGCCCGGCGTAAACGCCGATCGCATCGACGACGTCCTCGACCGCGACGCGTTCGTTGGCCATGTGCGCCCACTCCTCGCGGGACGGACCGAAGCCGATGGTCGGGATCCCCGCGACGCCCATCGTGTAGTTCCCGCTGGTGGAGAAGGTCCACTTGGTAATCTCATGGTCCGAGTCCAGCATCGTCGAGGCCACTTCCGAGGTCTGCTGGACGAGGGGGTGGTCCTCATCGAGGACCCAACTCGGGTAGTACTTCGGAGTCTCCTGCTGGTAGCCGGTGTAGGACGGCCGATCGAAGGAAAGGGTCTCGACCTCCGCCGCTACGTCATCCCCGTAGACCGCTTCGGCGGCGCTGATCGCGTCCTCGAGTTCGGCATGGACGGTCGCCTCGTCCTCGCCAACCGTCAACCGTCGATCGACATAGAGCGTGGCGTGGGCCGGGACCGCGTTGTTGGACGGCGTGTCGACCTCGAGGTTCGTCCCCGCGATCGTCCCCGATCCCAGGAAGTCGTCGTCCGCCGTTTCCTCGTTCAGCTCCTCGATCCGCTCGAGCATCGCGGCGGCGTGATACAGCGGGTTGATGCCCCGCTCCGGCGCGCTGGCATGACAGGACGCGCCCTCGATCTCGATCTTCAGCTCACACCGACCCCGATGACCCCGCTTGACGTCCATCTCGGTCGCCTCCCCGATGACGACGGCCGACAGGTCGAGGTCCGCTTCCTCGACGGCGTACCGCATCGCGTGGCCCTCGTGGACCTCCTCGAACACTTCGCCGGTCACGTAAACGTCGTGTTCAGGGGTGATATCGAGGTCGATCAGCGCCGCCCCGCCGTAAACCATCGACGCCATCGCACAGAGCATGTCCGCGCTCCCGAGCCCGTAGAGCTGCCCGTCCTCGATCTCGCCGCCGTAGGGGTCGTGGTCCCATTGCTCCCGGTCGCCGAACCCCACCGTGTCGATGTGGGAGTTGAGCATGACGGCGCCCTCGTCGTCGCGGGCCCCCTCGATCACGCCATGAACGTTCCCGATCCCGTCGACCCGGACCTCGTCGTAGTCGAGCGCCTCAAGTTCCTCGACGACCCGGTCGGCGATCTCGGCTTCGTCCTCGCCGACTGTCGTCGCGCTGGGAATGGCGATCAGGTCCTGCAGGAAGGCGATGCAGTCCTCGCGGTGTTCGTCGACCCACTCGTCGATACGCGGGCGATGGCGCTCGAGCTCCATGGAATCTGGCTGAGATTCTACCCTGGCTCGCATATACCTTCCGCCAGCGCTTCAGCGACGCTCTGCAGGGGGACCGAAAACGGAGAAGAATGCCCCGGAGTTGCGACCGGGCTTAGTTCGGGACCGACCCTTCCACGCCTTCGACGTAGCTCGACATCTGGCCGAAGAGGAACGAATCGCTCTCGCCCTCGAACTTGGTGCCGGCCCAGGGATCCAGTTGGCCGGTGATGATCTGTTCCTCGGTGTCACTGACCATCGATTTGGCCTCGCTCGGGACCTGCGGGCCCCAATCGGAGAGGTCCACGATGCCGGCATCGAGCCCTTCCCAGTAGGCGTCGGACTCCCAGTTGCCTTTCTGGACGGAGATGAGCGTCGGCTCGTAGAAGACCTCCCAGTGCCAGATGGGGGAGGTGACGTACTGCTCGCCGCCGAATTCGTCCATCGGCGCGTCATAGCCGGTCGCCCAGATCCCGGCTTCCTTGGCGGCACGGACGGCTGCCGGCGAGTCCTGGTGCTGAGCCATCACGTCGACGCCCTCGTCGATCAGGCTCTGGGCGGCTTCTTTCTCAGTCGGCGGGTCGAACCAGGTGTTCGTCCATCGGACCTTCGTCGTGATGTCGCTGTTGACCGACCGGGCGCCCGCGGTGAAGGCGTTGATGCCCCTGACGACCTCCGGGATCGGGAACGCCGCGACGTAGCCCATAGAGCTCACATCCGGCATCATGGCCGCCGCAACCCCCGCGAGGTATCGGGCCTGGTACATCCGACCGAAGTACCGGCCCATGTTGTCATGGGTTTTGAAGCCGGAACAGTGCTCGTAGAGGGTGTCCGGGTTGTTCTTCGCGAGTTCCAACATGGGATCCATGTACTCGAAGGTCGTCCCGAAGATGATGTCGAAGTCCTGCTGGGTGTACTGTTCCATGACCTGCTTGCCGTCGGACGGGGGGACGGCTTCGGAGAAGGACGTTTCCAGCCAGTCGTATCGGTTAGCGACGGCCTTGCGTCCCTGGTCGTGGGCCCAGGACCAGCCGAGGTCGCCGACCTCGGAAATGTATACCCAGGCGGCGTTGATGGTCTCGTCCTCGGGGGTGTCCATCGGCGTCGAATCACCGCTACTGTCACCGTCGCCATCGCCTGAACCACCGCCACCGAGGCACCCGGCCAAACCGACGGCCGGGACCGTGCTCATCGCCTTGAGTGCGTCGCGTCGAGTGAATCGTTTGTCAACCATGGTTAGGGTCCGATTGGAAGCCTGCCTGCCGACACCGTTCGTTCAGCAGTATCCAACGCGGCATCTACGTATACGGTGCCGCGGTCTTCACATAAAGCTGCCTGTTAAAGGCTCACAAGGTCCGACACCGATCGCGAGATTCTCAACAGAGCGCAGCCATTGCCACTCCGGAAGACGACGCTAGTTCGGTCGCTCGCGGGCCCCTGCTATCGACTCGCCCGCTGGGAGTTCTCCGCTGAGGAAACAGTTATACGACTGGGCTCGTCAGAACCCGCAACTGATTCGCAGGTATGAGCGATGATCCGTTCCTCCGGATGGAGGATATCGTCAAGGAGTTCCCCGGCGTCGTGGCCAACGATCACGTCGATTTCTCGGTCCGCCGCGGCGAGATCCACGGCCTCCTCGGGGAGAACGGGGCTGGCAAGAGCACGCTGATGAACGTCCTTTACGGGCTCTACCGGCCCGACGGCGGCGAGGTCTACCTCGATGGCGAGCGGCTCGACCTCGACTCCCCCCAGGACGCCATCCGGAACGGCATCGGAATGGTGCATCAGCATTTCATGCTCATCCCCCGGCTCACAGTGGCCGAAAACGTCGTCCTGGGCCGCCGGGAGCCGGCGTCCTCGTTCCGAGACGGCGCTGACGGACGCTGGCCGGATTGGCTCGCGACGAACCGGGCGGCCAAGGCCATGGGCCGGCTGTTCACGCTCGGCCTCGACCAACCCCGGGAGCGTATCGTCGACCTCGCCGACCAGTACGGGTTCCAGGTCGATGTCGATGCCCGGATCTGGGAGCTGGACGTCGGACAGCAACAGCGGGTCGAGATCCTGAAGGCCCTCTATCGGGACGTCGATCTCCTCATCCTCGACGAACCGACGGCCGTTCTGACACCCAACGAGGCTGAACGGCTGTTCGAGACGCTCGAACAGCTGGCCCAGGACGGGCTCACGATCATCTTCATTACGCACAAACTGAAGGAGGTCACCGCGCTCACCGATCGGGTCACGGTCTTGCGGAACGGCGAGAAGGTCGAGACCGTCGATACCGCTACGGTCACCCGCGAGGACCTCGCGCGGCTGATGGTCGGCCGGGAAGTGCTGTTCGAACTCGAGAAGGGCGATGTGCAGGCCGGGGCCCCGGTCATGGCCGCCGAGGGTCTGCACGCGACCGACGACCGCGGGATCGAGGCGCTGGCGGGCGTCGATCTGGAGATCCAAGAGGGCGAGATCGTGGGGATCGCGGGTGTCAGTGGGAACGGTCAGCGTGAACTGGCGGAGTCATTGGTGGGGATCCGTCAACCGACAGCGGGAACGATCACGGTCGGTGACACAGACCTCACCGGCGCATCGGCCCGCGAATTCATCGAGAACGGGGTCTCGTTCGTGCCGGAGGACCGGTACCGGTTCGGGTGTGCCGAGGAGCTCTCGGTGATGCACAACGCGGTGATGAAGGACTACCGCCGCTCGGAGTTCGGCAACCGAATGCTGGACTACGACGAGATGCGTGCCTACGCGGAGGAGCTCGTGGAGTCATTCGATATCCGGGGGGTCAGTGACGTCAACGAAATGCGGGCCGGGGATCTCTCCGGAGGCAATCTCCAGAAGCTGATCCTCGCCCGGGAACTCTCCCGGGACCCGGATGTGCTCATCGCCAATCAGCCGACCCGGGGCGTCGACGTCGGCGCGATCGAGTTCGTCCGCGAGACCATTCTCGAACAGCGCGGCGAGGGGACCGGCGTCCTCCTCATCTCGGAGGACCTGGACGAGCTCTTCGAACTCAGCGATCGTATCTCCGTGATCTACGAGGGCGAGTTCGTCCACGAATCGACGCCCGAGGAGACGAACCCCGAGGAGGTCGGCCTCGAGATGACCGGCGGCCGGGGCCTGGAATCGGAGTCATCCGGCGGGGCGGCCGTCGCGGAGCCGGCCGGAGGTGACGCCCCGTGAACGTCGACGTCGCGATCTCCGGCCGTGAGGAGTTGCCGGCTTGGATCGTCTACGGCGCCCCGGTCTTCACCATCGTCGCGGCACTCCTCGTCGGGGCCGTCGCGCTGATCGCGCTGCAGTTCGATCCTGTCGCCGTCTACGAGGCCATGTTCGTCAACACCGTGACCAACACGTTCGGCCTCACGAACACCTTCGTTCGTGGGGTGCCGCTCATCCTAACGGGGTTGGCGGTGTATCTCCCGCTCCGGGGTGGCCTCTGGAACATCGGGGCCGAGGGCCAGCTCTACGTCGGGGCGATCGCCGGCACCTGGGTCGGGCTGAACCTCGGCCTGCCGGCGGTCCTCCTGGTGCCGCTGATGCTGTTGGCCTCCCTCGGGGCCGGCGCCGTCTGGGCGGGGATCCCGGGCTGGCTCCGCGCGAAGTGGGACGTCAACGAGATCATCACGACGCTGCTGCTGACCTTCGTGGCCATCGAGCTGAACGGCTACATGGTCCGGGGCCCGATGCAAGGGGGCGAGGGGAACTTCCCGGTGACGGCTCTGCTCCCGGAAGCGGCCCGGTTCCCGCTGATCCCGGGCACCGACGTCCACATCGGCATCCTGTTCGCGCTGGTGGCTGCAGCGGCCGTCTATGCGCTCCTTCGGGCGACCAGACTCGGCTTCGAGATCACGTTCGTCGGTTCGAACCCCGACGCGGCCCGCCAGGCCGGCATGAACTCCTTCTACGTGTACGTGTTCGTGCTCGTGGCCGGCGGGGCGCTCGCGGGCATGGCTGGCGTCGCGGAGATCGCCGGCGTGCAGGACCGGCTCCGCCCGGACTTCTCCCCCGGGTATGGGTTCACCGCGATCCCGATCGCGCTGCTCGGACGGAACGGGGCGCCGCAGGTCGTGCTGGCGGCCCTGTTCTTCGCGGTCCTGTTCGTCGGGGGCTTCCGCATCCGGACCCAGTTCGGCGTCCCGTCCGCGCTCGTCGACGTCATCCAAGCCCTGATCATCCTGTTCCTGATCACGGCGGAGTTCGTGAAACGGTACGAGGTATCGATCGAGATCGAACGCGAAGCCGAGCCGACGGCGGGCGGGGAGGTGGCCTGAATGGTCTCGTTCCTCGCCGGGCTGCTCGACGCAACCGTCCGCGCTTCGACGGTCCTGATCCTCGCCTCGCTCGGCGAGATCATCGCCGAGCGGGCGGGCATTCTCAATCTGGGCGTCGAGGGGATGATGCTCGTCGGCGCCCTGAGCGGGTTCGTTGTCACGGTCATCACCGGCAACCCGTGGCTGGGGCTCCTGGTCGCGATCATCCTCGGGACCGCGATGGCCGCCATTCACGCGTTCCTGACGATCACGCTGAAATCCGACCAGGTGATCAGCGGGATCATGCTCACGCTGCTCGGGATCGGGTTGACGACCTTCTTCGGGCAGCAGTGGGTCGAAAATTCCATCGACGGCTTCGGCCAGATCACGTTCCCGATCATCGGTCGATTCCTCGTCGGGATCCCGGTGATCGGTGAGGCCCTGTTCCGATCGACGCCGCTCGACTACATCGCGCTGGCGTTGGTCCCCATCACCTGGTATTTCCTCTTCCGGACGAACCTCGGGCTCGAGATCACTGCTGTCGGTGACGACCCCGAAACCGCCGATACGATGGGCGTGAACGTGTTTCGAATGCGCTATCTCTGCGTCCTGCTCGGGGGTGCGTTCGCGGGCGCGGCGGGCGCCCACCTCTCGCTCGCGTTCGCCCAGCTCTGGGTGCCCGGGATGGTGGCCGGCCGCGGCTGGATCGCGGTGGCCCTAGTGATCTTCGCCCAGTGGCGGCCCGAGCGGGCGCTCGTGGGCGCCTACCTCTTCGGCCTCCTCGACGCCCTCAAGCTCCGTTCGCAGGCCCTCAACCTCCAGGTCGGGGCCGGGTTCCCGGCCGCCGACGCGGTCAATGCCGTGAGCGGCTTCCTCTTTCACCCGACGATCATGGCGACCTATCCGTATATCGCCACGATCGTGGTGCTCGCGATTACGGTCCGGAAGGCGGGCCGCAAACAGCTCGGCGTTCCGGGGGCGCTGCTCCAGGCCTACAGCCGCGAAACCGACTGACGGTCCCGAACACGCCGCGGCGGCCAGATGGGTAAGTATTTCCGGCCGACGGGCTCAACGGGTTGCGGGATGCTACTGACCGGGACCGTCATCCAGGACGGCGACAGCGTGCTCCGGGACGGCGCGGTCCTCGTCGAGGGCCCGCGGATCGAAGCCGTCGGCTCCCGAGCAGAGCTGATCGAGCGGTATCCGGATCACGAGCGCCGGTCCTTCGATCTCCTCGCACCGGGATTGGTCGGTGCCCACATCCATTCGGTCCAGAGCCTCGGCCGGGGAATCGCGGACGATACCGCCCTCCTGGATTGGCTCTTCGACCACGTGCTGCCCATGGAGGCCTCGCTCACGGCCGAGGAGATGGAGATCGCGGCCAAGCTGGGCTACCTCGAGTGTCTCGAGAGCGGCACGACGACCGTGATCGACCACCTCTCGGTCGCCCACGCCGACCAGGCGTTCGAAGCCGCCGGCGAGCTCGGGATCCGTGGCGTTCTCGGGAAGGTGCTCATGGACAAGGACTCGCCGCCGGGGCTGCTGGAGGACGCGGACGCCGCGCTGGCCGAATCCGAGCGCCTGATCGAACGCTATCACCGCAGCCACGACGACCGGATCCGGTACGCCGTGACGCCGCGGTTCGCGGTCTCCTGTTCGGAGGCGTGTCTCCGTGGCGCCCGGGAGCTGACTGACCGCTATGACGCCGTCCGGATCCACACGCACGCCAGCGAGAACCAGGACGAGATCGCGACCGTGGAGAAGGAGACCGGCGTCCGCAACATCCACTGGCTCCACGAGGTCGGCCTCACGGGCGAGGACGTCGTGCTGGCCCACTGTGTCTGGACGAACGAGGCGGAGCGGGACCTGCTCGCGGAGACCGGCACCCACGTCACTCACTGCCCGTCATCGAACATGAAACTCGCCAGCGGCGTGGCGCCGATCGTCGATTACCTCGATCGGGGGATAAACGTCGCACTGGGGAACGACGGCCCGCCCTGCAACAACACGCTGGATCCCTTCACGGAGATGCGGCAGGCGAGCCTCCTGCAGAAGGTCGAGCGGCTCGACCCGACCGCCACGCCGGCGTCAGTCATCTTCGACATGGCGACGCGAAACGGCGCGGCCGCGGCCGGCTTCGATGACGTCGGTGCGATCCGCGAGGGCTGGAAAGCCGACATCATCGGCCTCCGCACCGATCTCACCCGGGCCACGCCCCTGCACGACGTCCGCTCGCACCTCGTGTACGGGGCCCACGGCGACGACGTCGAGTTCACGATGGTCGACGGCGAGGTCCTCTACGAGGACGGCGAACTGACCGTGGCCGACGCGGACGAGATCCGCCGGCGGGCGCGCGAGGTCGATCTCGATCTGGCCGAGCACCGCGCGGCCGCCCAGGCCGTGAAGCCCTGAACCGGCGGGATTGATGTCCGTCGCGGCCCACCCTCCTGACATGAGCGAACGCGTGGACACGGTCGTAACCGGGACGGTCGTCAATGTCCACACCGGCCAGCTCGACGAGGGGGCGGTCGCGATCGACGACGGCGAGATCGTGGCCCTGGAGGAGCGGCCGGCCGATCGGACGCTGGAGGCGGCGTACATCGCGCCGGGACTGATCGACGCCCACATGCACGTCGAGTCGGCCATGGTGACCCTGCCCCGCTACGGGGCGGCCGTGGTGCCGCGGGGCGTGACGAGCATCGTGACCGATCCACACGAGATCGCCAACGTCCTCGGCGCGTCGGGCGTCCGGGCACACCTGGCCGATGCGACCCAGACACCGTTGAAGGCCCGATTCACGGTTCCCTCCAGCGTGCCGGCGACCGACATGCAGGACGCCGGGGCCGCGATCGGCCCCGAAGCGGTCGCGACGCTCCTGGAGGAACCGGGCGTGGTGGCCCTCGGCGAGGTCATGGACATCCCGGGTGTCCTCTCCGGCGATCCCGAGGTCCACGCGAAGATCGAGGCCGCACGGGAGCGGGCGCTCCCGGTGGATGGACACCTCCCCCGCGTGACCGGGTCGGACCTGCAGACGGTCGCCCGGTACCTCGACTCCGATCACGAGAGCATCGCGCTCGAGGAAGCGCGGGAGAAAGTCGATGCCGGCCTCCGGGTGTACCTCCGGGAGGGCACCGCCAGCCGGAACCTGGCTGACCTCGTGGATCTCGTCGAGGACGTCGACAGCCGACGGCTCTCGCTCTGTACCGACGACCGGGACGTCGTGGACCTGATCGAGCACGGCGGGATCGACTTCGCGGTCAGGAAGGCCATCGACCTCGGCGTGGATCCGGTCGAGGCCGTCCAGCTGGCCACGCTGAACACCGCCGAGGCGTACGGACTGCCGTTCGGGCGCCTGGCGCCGGGGGCGCCCGCGGATCTCGTGTTGCTCTCCGATCTGGACTCGTGGACGGTCGACCACGTCCTGATCGACGGCGAGGTGGACCCGACGGCCGGGAGCGGCGAGCCCCCCGCCAGCGAAATCGCGACGGACACTGTGGCCTTCGACCCGGTGGACCCGGCTGACTTCGCGCTGTCGGCACCGGGGTCGGCCGCTGACACGGTCGAGGTTCGCGTGGTGGATGCCGTGGGCGGCTTGCAAACCGCCAAGATGACGGCCGAGGTGCCGGTCGAGGACGGCCGGCTGGGTGCCGATCCCGGGAGCGACGTCCTGCACCTGGCGGTGATCGAGCGCCACGGCGGCGAGGGGGGCATCGGCCGCGGGTTCGTGCACAACTTCGGGCTCGACCGGGGCGCGATCGCGAGCACGGTCGCCCATGACGCCCACAATCTCGTCGTCGCCGGCGTCGATCACCACTCGATGGCCGCGGTGGCGAACCACCTGCGCGAGATCGGCGGCGGCATCGCGGCCTACGACCCCGAAGGGGGCCAGGTCACCGACCTGCCGCTTCCCGTAGCCGGGTTGATGTCGGATCGACCGCTGCATGACGTCCGTGATGGCTTCGAAGCCGTCGAAACGGCCGCCCGTGACCTGGGATTGGACCACGACGGCGGCATCATGGAGCTGTCCTTCCTGTCCCTCGAGGTCATCCCCGAGTACCGCCTGACGAACAACGGCCTCGTCGACGTCGCGGCGGCCGAGTTCGTGGACGTCGTGGCCGGCTGAGGGTCAGGCTCCCCGGCGACCTCCGGGCTCGAAAACGTCCAGCCGATCGGCCTCGAAGGAACTCACGGCGCCCCGGACTGGGCGCCCGGCCACCTCGAAGGCGGTCTCGAGCACTGTCCGGGCGGTGCCGGCAAGCGCCGGCGTGTCGGCCTGGTTCACCAGATAGGTGGCCGTCGCCGTCTCCGGGACGCCCTTCAGGCCGCCCTCGGGGCTCCCGAGGACAGTGCCAACGGCGGCGGCGTCGATCGGATCGCCCGGCTCGAGTCCCGTGATGGCCGCGACCTGGTCCACGCGATGGACGTGTTCCGGCGCCAGCGGCTTTCCGACGACCTGTACGCTGACGACCGGCACCACGTGGGTCGCGGCCAGCGGCAGCGCCGGTTCGTCGGGCCCCGGCGCTTTGAACCCCCGCCGTCGGGCCCCGTCTGCTTTCACCAGCAGCCAGTCGAATCGCCGCGTGCGATAGGTCCAATCGACGACCGATGGCTCGAACCCACGGAGCTTGCGGTCGGCGCGTTCCGGCTGCTCGACCTCCTCCCGGGCGAATGCCACCGGCGGCTCGTGCTCCTCGAGCCCTCGTTCGAGGGTTTCTGGGTCGGACAACGCGAGCGGGAGGTCGGGCGGCGGGACGTGGGTCGTCGTGGTATAGCCGACGGCCAGTCCGCGGTCGGTCCCCTCCTCGACGAGTTGGTCCATCGCCGTCTTCTTGCCGCCGGCCCCGACGAACGCCACCAGCGCCCGATCCCCCACCTCGAGCTGGTCGGCGAGCTCCATGCTGGGTCAAGCCCCCGACGCGATTTGAGCGTTCCGCGGCGGTCGACGCTACCGTTATGGGCTCCCATCCAGTACTGACGGCCATGGAGCACGTGGACGTCACGGGGGAGGTCTGTCCGCGGCCGGCGCTCGTCGTCCGGGATCGGCTGGCGGAGTTGAGCCCCGGGGACGAGCTGCTGGTTCGGGGCGATTACCCGCCGGCCGAACGGAACCTCCGGCGGACCTGTGACCGCCACGGCTACGAGGTCACTGACGGTCCCAATCACGGGGACGGCGCCTTCGAGCTGCACATCACGGTAACCGAGCAGGCGACGCTTTCGGACGCCTAGCATGGCGGACGACGGGCCGGAGCCGGCGCTCACCGACCACGCCGAACTCCACGGCTGTTCGTGCAAGGTCGGTCGGGGCGATCTCGAGTCGCTGCTCGCCGAGGCTGGGGTCGATGGGGAGCAGCCCGGGTTGTTGTTCGGCGTCGGGGAGGACGCGGCCGCCCAACCGCTCGGCGATTCGCGGGCCCTGGTGTCGACCGTCGACGTGTTTACCCCCGTGGTCGATGACCCGGCCGACTTCGGCCGCGTGGCCGCCGTCAACGCCGCCAGCGACGCGTTCGCGACGGGCGCCGTGGACGACTTGGCCTGTCTGGCGGTCTTGGGCCTCCCCCGGGATCTGACCACGGTGGCCGCCGAGATCCTCACGGGGATGCTGACGGCCCTCAGAGGGATGGACGGCGTCATCGCCGGGGGGCACACGATCCTTAACCCGTGGCCGCTGGCGGGCGGGGCGATCACCGCCACGGCTCCCCGGGACCGGCTGCTGACGACCACCGGTGCCGGTCCGGGGGATCACCTCTACCTGACCAAGCCGTTGGGCACGCAGCCCGCCATGGGAGCGCTCCGCGTCAGCGATGGCGAGTTCGCCGAAACCGTCGCCGACGCGACCGATCCCGATATCGGGGCGGTCGGTCAGGAGGCGTACCGGTGGATGGTCCACCCGAACCGGGCAGCAGCCTTGGCCGTCCGGGAGCTCGCCACGGCCGCCACCGACGTCACCGGGTTCGGCCTGCTCGGCGAGGCAAGCACGATCGCCGCCCGCAGCGGCGTCGGCATCGAACTCACGGAGCTCCCGGTCATCGAGGGCACGCCGTCGCTCTCAGACCTGTTCGGCTATGGACTGGTCGCCGGAGAGAGTGCTGAAACGAGCGGCGGGCTGCTCGTGGCGGTTGAGGATGAGCGAACGGCGGCCCTCGAAGCGGCGCTGGATGAGGCGGACGTCTTCTATCGAGCGGTCGGCCGCGTGACCGAGGGGGCCGGCGCTCGGCTGGCCGAGCCGGCGGTCGACCAAGTTTCCCTGGGCACGGCGCCGCGCCCGGATTGATGGGCCGGCCGGCGCGTCGAGCCCTTCGTTACCGGAGGCGCAGCACCGCCTCAAGGACCCCGCCGCCCAGCGAGAGCGCCTTGTCGGAGACCTTCGTCGGATCCACGGCGTCGCCACGGGGGTCGATGTCACCGAGCTTCGTGCCGGCCTCGACCTGCAGCCCTTCGCGGACGAGTCCCCGGACCAGCCCGTCGATCTCGGCCGCGACGGGATCGTCGCCGACGTGGCCGACCACGTCGCCCGTCTCGACCAGCTCGCCGATCTCCACCGTCGGCGACCACTCGCCCGCGGATTCGGCGTACAGGACGCGGTCCAGCGTGTGGCCCGCTCGCTCGCCCGGCGTCCCGTCATAGGGGCTGGCCGTGCCCTCGTAGAACACCCGGCCGAGTTCGTGGCCGCGATCGGTTTCAACGACGGCGTCGACCGGAACCGGCCCGCCATCGGCGGCCTCGGCCGCCGTGGTATCACCCCCGGCGCCCACCGATCCCGGCTCGTCCGCGACGGCCTCGAATCCCGGCCCCAACCCGATGACCACGTCCGCCTGCTCACGGCGGGTGCCGGTATCCCGTTTACCCTTGGCCATCACCGCGTCGACCAGCACGCCGGGCTCCAAGGCATCGACTGCCGCGGCCTCCGGGTCCACGAGCACCGGGACCTCGCCGGCCTCGAGCATCTCCACGGCCGCATCGACGTCCTCCGCACGTCGGGCCCCGACGCCCTCGACCGTCACTTCGTCCTCGTACACCGCCTCGGCGAACGCCACCGCCCGTCGGACCGCCGTCGGCTGCTCGACCTCGAGGACCGCGACCGGGAACCCCGCCTGGTGGAGCCGGTACACGACCCCGCTGGCGAGATCGCCGCCGCCCCGGACCACGACGAGCTCGTCGAGGTCGAGCCGCGTCAGCCGGCTCCCGGACGCGTCGTGCCGGTCAGCGTGGAGTTCGGCGAGGACGGAGAGGGCCACGTCCTCGGGCCCGCCCCCGCCGAGGTCCAGGCCGACCGGCGCTCGGACGTCGACCAGGCGGTCCCGGCCGAAGCCGTCCTCGGCGAGGTTGTCCAGTACCCGGTCGGCCTTGGTGTCGCTGGCGACCAGCCCGACGTAGCCGGCGCCACCTTCGAGCGCGGCGCCGACGGCGGCGGTATCGAAGGTGCCGCTCCGGGTCGCGACGACGACGGCGGACTCGGACGTGATCGGGAGCTCAGCCAGGGCCTCGCCGTAGTCGCCGTGGATGACTCGGGTGGCCTCGGGGAAGCGGGCCTCGGCGGCGTACTCCGCCCGGTCGTCGATCAACGTGACCGCGTATCCCATCCGGGCGGCCAGCGGGGCCAGCTCGGCGGCGATGTGGCCGCCGCCCGCAACATACACGTGTCGCTTCCCGCGCAGACGGTCGATGAACACGTCCATCGACCCCCCGCAGACCATCCCGGTGTTCCCACCCGGTCGGAGCTCGTAGTTGCGCACGCCCGGCTCGGCCTGCCCTTCGAGGACGTCGCGGGCCTCCTCGATGGCGAGGCCTTCCACGCTGCCGCCGCCGATCGTGCCGAACTCGTCCTGGGCCGTCACGAGCATCCGGGTCCCGACTTCCCGCGGCGCGCTCCCGTCCTTGCCGACGACCGTCAGCATGGCGGCCGGCTCGCCGCGGTCGACCAGTTCGTCAGCGCGCTCGAACAGGGTCATACGAAGCTGGCCACCTCGTGCTCGAACAGCAGTTCGACGAGTCGGTCATAGGAGACCGGTTCCACGGCCTCGGGGAGATCGATCCCCCGGACGGCGGCGTCCCGCTGCACGGCGAAGGTGGGGACGTCAAGATCCGGGTCGAGCAGGACCCCGTCCTGCAGGAGGGCCACGCGGGCGTCGGGGTCATCACTCGCCGCCCGGAGGCCGAGATCCGCCAACGGTTTGTCGATGAGGTAGAGCATCGTCAGAAATCGAGCGTGTGATCGGCCCGCCGGACGAGCGCGGTCGTCTCCCCGCCGTCCAGCACGGTGATGTCGTCGGCCACCGCTTCCCGGTCGATCGCCCGCTCCTGCAGGGCCCGGCCGTCGGCGACCATGCGGCCGTCCTCGGCCCGCAAATCGGCGATGTGATCGGGCAGGTTGAGCGCGTCGCGGTCGACCGCGGCTCTGGCGCTGTGAACGCCGTCCTCCGCGAACAACACGGTGACGTCGTGGCGATCGAACCCGGCTGCCACCCCGCGGGCTGCCCGGAGGCCCTCAGCGACGTGGACGCGACCCGGCGGCCGGGTCACCATGACGAGGACGTCCCGTTTCATAGTGATACCACCCGATCGGCCGTCCCGAGCAGGTCAGCCAGGTCGGGCAACAACCCGACCTCGACGCCCGCGGGGTAATCGGTCGCCGCCTCGATCCCCCTGGCGTCGACACAGAGCCCACAGCAGACGACCTCGGCCCCGTCCGCGATCAGCTGCTGGAACTTCTCCGTCGGCATCTCGTCGTACAGGCTGGCGTCGCTGCAGTCCGGGAGGCGCTGGTCCAGCACCGGCACGAGGACGCCGTCCAGGTAATGGAAGTAGCTCACCTGTCGGTCGGCGTCCAGCGCCGCGCGGCCCAGCTCGTAGGCCGTGCGCCACCGCTGGCTGTCGAATGGCCCGCCCGTGAGGACGACCCCCAGGTCCGTCATTGGCGGCCCCTGGCGGCGAACGGTGAAAAGCGGTTCGGGCGGCCGCTCGAGGTCGGCCTCGAGCGGTTAGAGGACGCCGCCGGTGCGGACGATGAAGTAGATGACGAACGCTGCAGCGAGAGCCCACTGACCGGCGTGGACCTCGCTCGCCCGTCCCTTCGCGGCCATCACGATCGGGAACGTGATGATCCCGGCCGCGATCCCCCACGCGATCGAGAAGGTGAGCGGCATGATGAGGATGGTCATGCCGGCCGGGATGGAGTACTCGGCGCGGGACCAGTCGATGTCCGTCACGTTCCTGAGCATGATGAGGCCGACCATGACCAGCGCGAGGTGGGAGGCGTACAGCGGAATAGCCGCGGCGAGGGGCACGACGGCGAGCGCCGCCAGGAACAGCAGGCCGACCACGAGGGCCGTCATGCCGGTCCGGCCGCCTTCCTCGACGCCGGTCGCGCTCTCGATGTAGGTCGTGACCGTCGAGGTCCCGAGGATCCCGCCGGCGGTCGTGCCGACCGCGTCGGCCATCAGCGGCTTCTCCATCTCCGGCAGGTTGCCGTCCTCGTTCAGGAACCCCGCGACCTGCGAGACGCCGATCAGCGTGCCGGCCGTGTCGAAGAAGTCCACGAAGAAGAACGTGAAGACGACCAGTGCGAAGGTCAGCGCCTGGACGTCCTGGAGCCCCACGATGAACGCGCCGACGAGCGGCGAGATGTCGTACTGGGCGGCCGGGATGTTGGCCGGCGCGAGCACGCCCTGACTCACGGCGCCGCCGACCGTCAACGCCCACCCGACGATCGTGGTCGCGATGATCCCGATGATGATGGAGCCCCGGACGCCCCTGACGTAGAGGATGAACGTCAGGAACAGCCCCAGGACGGAGAGGATGGCGACGGGATCCGAGGCGATATCGCCCATCGTGATCAGCGTCGCCGGGTCATCGACCACCACGTTCATTTCCTCGAGGCCGATGATGGCGAGGAAGGCGCCGATCCCCGTCCCCACGGCGAACTTCACGGGTTCGGGGAACAGCTCGACGATGTACCGTCGGGCGCCCACGGCGGTCAAGAGGATGAAGATGACTCCCTCGACGACGACCGCCGCGAGGGCGGTTTCCCACGGCACGCCCAACGCCCCGACGACCGTGAACGCGAAGAAGGCGTTCAGGCCGAGGCCCGGCGCCTGCGCGAACGGCCGGTTCGCGTAGAAGGCCATCACGACGATGGCGACGAAGGCCGCCAGGATCGTCACGACCGCCAGCATCTGCTGGACCTGCGCGACGGTGTAGCCCTCGATGATGATCCCCGGCTTCTCGCCGGGGACTCCGGCCATGATCGCCGGGTTGACGACCACGATGTACGACATCGCCAGGAAGGTCGTCAGCCCGGCCAGGACCTCCGTCCGCAGGTCGGTGTCGTGTCCGACGAAGTCGAAGTATCGCGCGAACCACGAGTCCCCGGCCGCAGCCGCGGTCCCCCCATCGGTTGCCACGTCCGATTCACCAGTCGCCGACCCCTGCTTGTCGGACGACATGCAGGCCGAAGTCACTCGCTCAACCATTATAGCTTGGGTCTCCGCCAATCTTGGCCTGCATCTCGGTCACCTGCCGGGCCGTGGTCGGATCTCACTCCTGCCAAGAGAGCTACCGTCCCGAACGCAGCATCCGCCGACCTGTCCACAGATATTTAAAGGCCAACCTCCCAGTCCCACGTTACCAATGCCGCTCGCTGAGCGGCGAATAGCCAGCCATGGAACTCCAGTTTGAACTCAACGGCGAGCCGGAAACCTTCGAGGTGGCGAAGACGGATCTGCTGCTCGACGTGCTTCGGCGCAACGGGTATACCGGTGCCAAGCGCGGCTGCGATACCGGCGCTTGTGGGATGTGCATGGTGCAGGTCGACGGCGAACCTCGCCAGTCCTGTGTGCTGCCCGCGAATCGGGTGGAGGGGGCGTCCGTCGAGACCATCGAAGGGTTGGGTACCCAGGACGACTTGCACCCGATCCAGCAGGCCTTCCTGGACCAGACGGCGCTCCAATGTGGGTTCTGCACGCCGGGCTTCATCATGAGCACGAAAGCCCTGCTCGAGGAGAACCCCGATCCGTCGGATTCAGAGGTCCGTGAGGCGCTTTCGGATAACTTGTGTCGGTGCACCGGGTACAAGAAGATCCTCGAGGCCGTCCACGACTCGGCCGACCGCATGCAGGCCGACGCGATGGCGGCTGACGGCGGCACCCGGCTCGATCTCGTATCCCGCGAGTCCGGAGGTGAACGGGCGTGAGCCAGCCCGAGGACACCGAGCCGGAGATCGACGTGTTGCCCGGCCAGGACGAGGCCCTCGAGAAGTTCCCGATCGAATGGGACGAGCCGGAGGGCAACCGGAAGGCCGCCAGCGACCGCGAGAACATCACCAAGGACGTCGAGAAGGACGACGGGCGCAAGCTCGTCACCGGCGAGGCGAAGTTCACCGCGGACTTCCGCGTCCACTTCCCGGAGCTGCTCGAGGGGAAGGTCATCCGCAGCGACATCGCCCACGGGTACGTGAAGTCGATCGACACGAGCGAGGCCGAGGCGATGGACGGCGTCCACGCCGTGATCACGCCGTGGTCGGACGAGGTGCCCGATAGCGTCTACACGTCGGCCGGTCAGTCGTATCCCGAACCCAGCCCGTGGGACATGAAGACGCTCCGGGAGCACGTGCGGTTCGTCGGCGACCCGATCGCGGCGGTGGCCGCGGAGAACAAGTCGATCGCGGACAAGGCCGCCCGGAAGATCACGGTCGAATACGAGGAGCTCGAGCCGGTCCTCGACTACCACGAGGCGATGGATCCGGACGCCCCGCAGCTGTTCGAACCGGACGACGTGGAGAACAAGCAGTCCGGAGCGGACTACACACGGAACCGCGAGTCCCACTTCGAGGGCGAGTTGGGCGACGTGGAATCGGCACTGGATGCCGCGGACGACGAGCTGACTCTCGAGACCGAGTGGGAGACGCCCTACCAGAACCACTGTATCCCGGAACCACACACGACGATCGCCTACACGGACGAGGACAACCGGCACGTCTTCATCTCCTCCACGCAGGTCCCCAACCACACCCGCCGGCAGCTCTCACACCTCTTCGACATCCCGGTGCGGGATATCCGGGTCACCAAACCCCGTATCGGTGCCGGCTTCGGCGGCAAGCAGGCGATGGTGATCGAGCCGATCACGTTCGCCCTCCATCTGGCGGCCGGGCAGCCGGTCAAGCTCGAAGTCAGCCGGAAGGAGGAGTTCCACGCCATGCGGAACCGGCACCCGATGTCGGTCACGATGAAATCCGCGGTGTCGGAGGACGGCGAGCTGCAGGCCATGGACCTCTACGCGCTCTCGAACACCGGCGCCTATGGCCCCCACGGGATGACGGTGGCGGGGAACGTCGGGACCAAGCCGCTCCCGATCTATCCCCGGGTGGAGAACGTCCGCTTCACGGCGGACATCGTCCACACGAACCTGCCGATCGCGGCGGCCCAGCGCGGGTACGGCGCGCCCCAGGGCCACTTCGCGGTGGAGTGCCACATGGACGAGGTCGCCCGGCGGCTCGACATGGACCCGATCGAGTTCCGGCGGAAGAACCACGTCCAGGTCGGCGACCTCGACTGGATCTCGGACATCCTCGGCGAGGGCGACGGCGCCCGCCGGATCCGGTCCTGTGGCATGGGGGAATGCATCGATCGCGGGGCCGAGGCCATCGGATACGAAGACGTCGAACAGCCCGAGGAGCCCCACCTCCATCGCGGGATCGGCCTCGCGCTGACCGCCCAGGGCAGCGGCGTGCAGGGCGACGAACTCGGCGCGGCCCACATCAAGATGAACGAGGACGGCTCGTTCATCCTGCAGGTCGGGGGCGTCGACACGGGGTCGGGGAACGACACGATGTTCAGTCAGATCGCCTCGGAGGTGCTCGGCTGCGACCCCGAGGACATCGTGGTCAAGTCCTCCGATACCGACGAAACGCCGTTCGATTACGGCGCCTACGCCTCCTCGACGACCTATATTTCGGGCCGCGCGGTCAAGGAAACCGCCCTCGACGCGAAGGATCGGCTCCTCTACTGGGCCGGGAAGCTGCTCGACGAGCCGGCCGAGGACCTCGAGACCGGCGAGGGCGTCGTGTACAGCGAGGTCACCGGCGAGGAAGTCACCCTCGAGGAGATCGGCATGGAGTCGATCTACGGGGGCGACGAGCGCGAGCAAGTGATGGGCGCGAGCCACCACAGCACCGACGAGAGCCCCCCGCCGTTCGGCGCGCAGTTCGTCGACGTGACGGTGAACGAGGAGACCGGCGAGTACGACATCAACAAGCTGGTCTTCGCGGCGGACTGTGGAGTGGCGATCAACCCGCCGTTGGTCGAAGGCCAGATCGAGGGTGGCGAGCACATGAGCCTCGAGTACGCCACCAGCGGCACGCTGAGTTTCGACGACGACGGGAACCCGGAGGTCCTGGGCTTCCGGCAGTACGGCATGCCGACGACGGCTGATACCCCGCCGATGGAGACCATCGTGGTCGAAACCCACGAGCCGACCGGCCCGTTCGGCGCCAAATCCATCGCGGAACTGCCGACGAACGGCGTCGCGCCGGCCCTCGGCAACGCCATTCGCGATGCCGTCGGCGTCCGGATCCACAGCCTCCCCTTCACGGCGGACAAGATCAAGGCCGCCTTGGACGAGGCGGAGTAGGCCGCCCGACCGCAGCGGTTTCGCTATCCGCGTTTCGACGTTACCTGCCCGCGCTGCTCGAACTCCTCAGTTCGCCAATAACAACGGCTTTAGGCTCGCGGCTGATTGACGGAAACGATGGCGACGGGCCACCCCACGCTCGTGGCGAAGGATGCTCCTGGGTGTCCCTACTGTGGGGAAACACACCAGGTATACGTCAACGAGACGGACGAAGTGGTCGACACCTTCCCCTCGGAAGGCGATATCGACTGGGCGAAGCAGTACCCGTTCACTGACGGGTACCGCTACTATCACAAGAAGTGCGACCGCGGCAATCAACAGGAGCTGCGGGTCGTCGTCCGGGAATAGGCAACCGGTCTCGACCGATCGTCCGGCCGATCGCCCGGCAGCCGAGTCGACCCCGAAACCGCCACTTCCCCGCCAGTTCACAACCAAACGATGCACGTTGTTCTCATCGGTCCGGACCGTGGCCTCGGAGCGGCTCTCGATCGGAACGGTGCGACGCTCTCACGAGTCGATGGTCCCGGAACGGGGGAGGCCCTCCGGAGCGCCGGCATCACCGAAGCCGATCTGCTCGTGCTGACTGAGGTCGCTGAGGCGACGGCTATCCCTGTCGCGCTGGACATCAACTCGTCGCTCAGGGTGGTCGTGTACGCCCAGGAGACGATGCCGGAGTTCGTCCGTGGCCAGGTCGATCTCGCGATTTCGCCGGCGGTCCTGGCGCCGGAGATCGTGGCCGAGGAACTGGATCGGCCGGCCTAGAGCAGGACGGTCAGGAGGATGATCGCGATAGCGATGAAAGCGAGGACCAGGAACCCGGCCAGGCTGAACCGGATGATCTGGTCGATGAACTTCTCGTCCACAGCCCGTCATCAGCTCCGGTCCTCATAAATCCGTGTCCGGAACGGTCGGCTTCGCGCTTTTCGCTCGCGGTGATCGCAGTTCCGGACTCCCCCGGTTACTGTAGACTTCACCCCGACTCACGGAGCTCTTCGAGAACCGGGATCTCCGCGATCCGTTCGGGATCAAGTTCGGCCCAGTCGATCCCCGACGGCCGCTCGAACGGACTCTCGGTGCGCCTCCGCCGGTCCGGGGTCACGATCAGGTCTAAGGGCACGTCGTGTGGCTCCGGCGCGGGTGCGTCGTCGACGACCTGGCATTCGTGTACCGTGGTCGCGATCGTGGTGTCGGGGCCGACCCGGTCGAACGCGGCCAGGATCGCGTACTCGAGGTCGCTGTACCCTTCCCCCTTGCCGATCCGCGCCCCCGTCGCCGTCACGGCCACGCTGCCCGCGATCACCAGGTCGATCGCCGGGACCGCCTCGGGCGGCACGGCCTCGCCGTGCTGATCCATCTCGGAGACCGTGGCTGCCGCATCGGGATCGTCGAGCCGGGCCGGATCGAGCTCGACGAAGCATTCGGGCTCACGGAGCCGTGGCACCGCCATGTAGACGGTCTTCCCGTCGTGGAGCGCCTGCCGTCGGACCGGGAGCTGGGGGGCGTCGGGATTGGCTTTGATGACCGTGGCGTCCGCCCAGTCCTCGGTCTCCCTCAGGCGATCGGCCGCGGCGTCGGCGCCGGCGAAGTTCGGAATCCGGCCATGGGGCGGAAAGGGAAAACGGGCCTCGCCGCGCTCCTCGAGCTCGTCCCAGATTCGCTGGCGGATCGCGTCCTTCTCCATCGCCGGGTGCCCTTATTCCTCCGGCTCCTCCCGTCTGGCCAACCCGGCGAGGTGGCCGGCTTCCGGGAGGATGATCTCCGCCGTCCCGAGTTCGACCGCGCTTTGACTGCCCGGCAAACAGAAGACCGGCACGCCGTCGGCGATCCCCGCGATAGCCCGGGTCCCGACGATCCGGGTCCCGATCTCGGCTTCCGAGCGACGGCGGAACAGCTCGCCGAACCCGGGGAGCCGCTTTTCAAGGAGCGGTTGGACCGCCTCGACGGTCACGTCGTCGGGGGTGACGCCGGTCCCGCCGGTGGTCACGACCACGTCGACGTCGCTCCGTCCGACGAGCCCGTCCACACGGCTCTGAATCCCGTCGAGGTCGTCGCCGACCAGTTCGCGGATGGCGATCTCGTGGCCATCGGATTCGAACGCCTCCACGATCGCCTCGCCGCTGGGGTCCTCGTCCAGCGACCGCGTCGAGGAGATCGTCACCACCGCCGCCCCGAGGGTCTCGAGGTCGTGGGCGTGGTGATGGGTCGTGTTGTCGTGATCCGTCGCGTGCTCATGCTCGTGCGGGGCCGAAGCCTCGTCGGTGTCGGCCTCGGGGTCAGGCTCGTTTACTTCCTCTTCGTCGAGTGAGTCGTGCCCCGACCGGGTCTCGCGCTCGTGGAAATCGACCATGGCTGGCCGTCGGCCCGGTATCGGGAAAACCTCCCGGTCGGACGGGGGTTCGACCGACCACCCCCTGGGAGGATCGATATCAGACGCCCGGTGGGATTCGGATACTCGAAAAGCAGAGGGCGCCTTTCAATCGGCGCCGGACGTCGTCGCGGCCGGGTCAAGACCCCACTGGATCCGGGTCCAGAGGCGCTCCCAGAAGTAGTAGAGGGTCGTCTTGCCGACCGCCGCCGTGATCCCGATCTTCGCCGAGGGCGCGAGTTGGCCGGTATAGAGTAGGGCGACCAGGAAGACGAGCGTCGTGGCGAACAGGCGGTAGGTCGCGGCCTTCACGATCGAGCGACGATGGAGTTCCATCAGGAGTCACTCCATGTACCCGAGGTCCCGCAGCTTCTGGGCGATCTCCCGGGCCTCGTCCGCGGAGATCTCGCTCTCACCTTCCATCTCCCGGAGCACGAGGTGCTTGATGAACTCCTTCGGCGAGCCGAACGGCTCGTCCTCGATATAGGCTTCTACGTCCTCGACGAAGGCTTTCTTGAGCGAAATCGTAGTGTAGTCGGTCACTACACCATCCATTCTTGGCCAGTTATATAAATTTTAATTAGATGTAATTAGTGATTACGAACCCCGGTCGCCGAACAGTCAGTTGTCCCCGCTCAGGAGACGTCCCGCCGCATCGCGATCTCGAACCACGGACAGAAATCGAGCTGGCGGTAGGCCCGGGGGTTCCGATGGAGGTCGTCGTAGTCGACCCAGAGCAGGCCGCCGATCTCGGCGTCGTTGGGCGCCAGGGCCGTGTCAGAAAGAGTCGCCTTGAGGACGGCACAGACCTCCCATTCCACGCCTTCGTTCTCGAAGAACCGTTTGTACTCGAACCGGTCGGTCACCCGGAGGTCGGTGTACTGATCCGGCGTGATCCCGAGTTCCTCCTCCAGGCGTTCCTCGGTGGCCTCGAGCTGGGATTGCCCCGGTGCCGGATGGGAGGCCACCGTGCCGTCCCAGTAGGTGTCCCAGAGCCGTTTCGCCGGGCTGCGCTGAGCGAGCAGCAGCCGCCCCTCGTCGTCGAACAGCAAACACGTGAACGCTCGGTGGCGGATACCGTCACCGACGTGCGCTTCCAGACGATCAACGATCTCCACCTCGTTGTCGTCGGCGTCCACGGCCACGACCGGTTCGTCCCCGCCCTCAGCCGGTGTGGGACTCGAACTGGCCGCGTCGTCGGTGTGCATGGTCGGCCATCGTCGGGGTCGGTCTTACGCGCTTCGACTTGCGTAGCCGTCAGCTGCCCGCGAAACGGTCCTTAGCCGAGCCGCTCGTCGAGGATCAGCCGCGTCTTCGTCCCCTTGACCTCGTCCATGGTCCGGGCCTGGGTGATGAGCTCGTTGACCCGTTCGGTGTCCTTCGCGTCGACCACCACGACGATGTCCTCCTCGCCGGAGACCTGCCAGACGAAGTCGACCTCCTCCCAGCCGGCGAACCGCTCCGAGACGGCCGCGGTATCGACGTCGACCTCCACGGACACCTCGATCATGGCCTGGACGTTGCCGGTGTGGGTCGAGATGGTGAACCGCTCGATGATGCCCTCCTCGGTCAGTCGCTCGACTCTGTTTCGGACCGTGCCTTCCGAGGTCCCCACGCGGTCCGCGATTTCGGTGAAGGGCGTCCGGGCGTCCCGTCGCAGGTGACTGATGATCTCCCGATCGAGGTCGTCCATGCGGCCAGCTGCCCCGGCGTTGTCCTAAATGTTACGAATATCGTAACGAGATACGAAAGCAAGACTTATTGAGGGCCGATTCGTCCACATGTCGTAATGCCGGACGCGTTCCTCGCGCTCGAGTCCGGCCGGCTCGTCACCGGCCGCGCCCGGGCGCCCGGTCATACCAACGGCGAGCTGGTGTTCACGACAGCGTACACCGGTTACGAGGAGAGCCTCACCGATCCGTCCTACGCGGGCCAGGTGCTGACGTTCGCCTACCCGCTCATCGGCAACTACGGCGTCCGATCCGAACGGTTCGAGTCCGACCGAGTGCAGCCCGAGGCGGTCCTGGCGCGGGAGCTCACTGACGACGTCGCGGACTGGCTGGCCAACGCAGGCGTGCCGGCCGTTGACACGCTCGACACCCGTGACCTGGTCCTCGAGGTCCGCGACCAGGGCGCCATGCGGTGTGGCCTCTCGGTCGGCCCCGACGCCTCCGCCGCGGCGGCGCGCGAACGGCTCGAGTCCTGTCCGCCCATGAGCGAGCAGACCGACATCGGGGCCCGCGTCAGCGTTGCGGAGCCGGTTCAGTATCCGGGGACCGGTCCCTCGATCGCCCTGATCGACTGTGGGGCCAAGGGGAGCATCGTCGATTCGCTTCGGGACCGCGACGCCGCGGTTACCGTGCTCCCGTACGACGTCACCCCCGCCACCGTTGCCGAACACGACCCGGACCTCCTCTTCTTTTCGAACGGCCCGGGCGATCCTGAGCATTTCACCGCTGCCGAGCGCCTCGTCGAGGAGTACGCCGGCCAGCGGCCGATCGCTGGGATCTGTCTCGGCCAGCAAGTGGTCGCCAACGCCCTCGGCGGCTCGACCGAGAAGATGCGGTTCGGCCACCGGGGCGTGAACCAACCGGTGCGGGACCTGGCGACCGACCGGGTCGTGATGACGACCCAGAACCACGGGTACACCGTCGCGGACCCGGGCGAGCTCGCGGTAACGCAGGTGAACGTCAACGACGACACGCCGGAAGGTCTCGAGAACGAGTCGCTGTCGATCCTCACGCGGCAGTACCACCCGGAGGCGCATCCGGGGCCGCACGACACGCTCGGCTTCTTCGACGACGTGTTGGCGCTGGCACGGTCCGAAGCGCCATCGATCGCAGCGTAGCCCGCCGGTCTCGACTAGACCCATCGAAAACCAGGCTTCCCGATAGCTGCGTCACTGAGGTCGCTCGGGACTCCCGGTCAGTGGGCGTGGGAGGTCGCGTCCTCGGGCGGCTCGTAGGCCCGTTCGCCGGCCCGGATCGGCACGTCGAGCCAGTTCTCCATCGGGATCAGCGGGCACTCGTACTCCTCGGAGTAGGCACAGTAGGGATTGTAGGCCCGATTGAAGTCGAGGATCCAGCGGCCCTCCGCCGTGCGATGCTCCTCGGCTTCGAGGTCGAGATACCGGCCGGCGCCATAGGTGGTCTCGCCGGAGGTGGCGTCGCGAAACGGGACCCAGAGTCGGTCCGCGTCCGGGTCCGCACGGTAGGCCTGCAGGGTCTGTTCGGCACCCTCGACCTCGAACCGGAACTCGCCCCACCGGTAGTACTCCCGGGTGCCGTCAGTCGTGGTCTCCACAGTGATGATCTCGGGGTCCTCGTGACGCTCCAACGACAGCTCGAACCGGTAGGCCGGGTCGGGATCGTAATACTGCAACCCGTCGAACCCATCGCGGTGGGCCTCCGGGATCGGGGAGTGTGGGTGCTCCGCGTAGAACTGGTCCTTCTGCTCACGTTCCCGATCGAGGGCCGCGACCCAGTCGGCGGACTCTGACACGTGGATCGCCTCCGTGCTCGGAGCTACGCCGGATCGACGGTTATAGTTGCTGGCGGTGGTCACTCGGGTCGCCCAACCGGCCCCGAACGGCCGCTCAGGGCTCCTTCGGCTGGCCCCACCGTTCGCGATACTGCGGACGGGCCTCGAGTGGCCGGATGTCCAGCGGCTCGTCCGCGGTTTCGACCGCCGCCATCGCCGCCCGCGCGCTCGGGAAGGTCGAGAAGTAGGTGACCGATTCCTCGACGGCGGTGTTCAGCGGCGCCCTCGCCCGGGAGATGATCAGATCGATCTCGCCGGCCCGGATCGCCTCACGGAAGCTCGCGTCGTCGGCGAAGTCGACGAGCTCGAACCGTTCCTCGACCCTCGACACCAGGTCCCGGCCCGCCTGGCTCTCGGGCTCGGGGAAGGCTGGATCGCTGAGGTCGACGACGGCCGTCCCGGACCGCGGAACGGGCTTGCCGATGGCCTGCTGGGCCTTGTCGTAGGCCCGCCCGAAGCTCCCGGCCGTGCCCATGACCTCGCCGGTCGATTTCATCTCCGGCCCCAACCGCGGGTCCGATCCCGGGAGCCGGTCGAAGGGGAGGACGACCTCCTTGACGGAGGTGTGTACCGGCACCTGCTCCTGCACGTCGAGCTCCTCGAGCGACGCCCCGAGCATGACGCGGGCGGCGAGCTTGGCGATCGGGACGCCGGTGGCCTTCGAGACGAACGGGACCGTGCGCGAGGACCGCGGATTGGCTTCGAGGACGTGGACCTCGTCGTCCCGGACGGCCAGCTGGACGTTCAGGAGCCCGACCGTGCCGAGCGCCCGAGCGATGTTTTCCGTGACCTCCCGGATCCGCCGGTTGACGTCCCGGCCGAGGGTCGGCGGCGGCATGGCACAGGCCGAGTCCCCGGAATGGACGCCGGCGGATTCGATGTGCTCCAGGATCCCGCCGATGAACACCTCCTCGCCGTCGGCGACGGCATCGACGTCGACCTCGATGGCCCCCTCGAGGAACTCGTCGACCAGCACGGGGTGATCCGGACTGACCCGCACGGCGGCGTCGAGGTAGTGGCGGAGCTCGCCGTCGTCGTGGACGACCTGCATGGCCCGCCCGCCCAGGACATAGGACGGCCGCACGAGCACGGGATATCCCAGCTCGTGGGCCAGCTCGATTGCTTCAACCTCGCTGGAAGCCGTGCCGCCGTCGGGCTGGGCGATCCCGAGGTCCGCCATCCGGGCGTTGAACCGATCCCGGTTCTCGGCCAGGTCCATCGCGTCGACGCTGGATCCGAGGACCTCACAATCGAGCCCGCGCCGCTCGAGCTCGGATTCGAGGCCCTCCCCGACGTTCACCGACGTCTGCCCGCCGAACTGCACCATCACCCCGTCGGCCTCCGTCGCCGCGATGACGTCCGCGATCTCCTCGGCGGTGATCGGTTCGAAGAACAGGCCGTCGGAGATGTCGTAGTCGGTGGAGACCGTCTCCGGGTTGTTGTTGACGACGTGGGCCTGGACGCCGGCGTCCCGGAGGGCTTCGACGGCGTGGACCGTACAGTAGTCGAACTCGACCCCCTGCCCGATGCGGATCGGTCCCCCGCCCACGATCACCACGCTCTCGACGTCGGTGTCGGCCTGGATCTCGTTCCGGTTGCTGGCGCCCTTCGGGGCGCGCGCGGAGTAGTAATACGGCGTCGAGGCGGCGAACTCCCCGGCACAGGTGTCGACCTGCTTGTAGGTCCGTTCGGGTGCTGCGGCCTCGACGGCCGCCACCGTCGTCCCGCCGCCATCGGTCACGGCCGTGTCGCGATCCACCGCCCTCGCCAACTGTGCGACGGCGCGGTTGGTGTAGCCGGCCCCGGCGGCGGCCGCGAACTCGCCGTCGGCGGCCGCTTGTGCCGCCGCCGCGATGCGGGCGTACCGCTCGACGTACCACGGGTGGATCCCGGTCGCCGTCGCCACGGCGTCGACGTCGAAGCCGCGGTCGAACGCCTCGAGCATCGCGTAGGGTCGGTCGGGCGTGGGCGTCTCGAGGTACTCCGCCCGCAGCGTGGTGTCGTCGATGTCACCCCAGTCCACCGAGGGCTCGTATTCCGTCGAGCGCAGCGCCTTCAGGAGGCTCTCCTCGAAGGTCCGGCCGATGGCCATCGCCTCGCCGGTTGATTTCATCGCCGTCCCGAGGGTGAAGTCGACGTCCTCGAACTTGTCCGCCGGCCAGCGCGGGATCTTCGTGACGACGTAGTCGATGGCCGGCTCGAAGGCGGCCGTGGTCTCGCCGGTGATCTCGTTCTCGATCTCGTGGAGCTGTTTCCCGAGGGCGACCTTGGCCGTGACCCGCGCGATCGGGTAGCCGGTCGCTTTCGAGGCGAGGGCGGAGGACCGTGACACCCGGGGGTTCACCTCGACGACGCGGTACTCGCCGCCGGGCGAGCCGTCGTCGCGCCAGGCGAACTGGATGTTACACCCGCCCTGGATCCCGAGCTCCCGAATGACCTCCAATGCGGCGTTCCGCATCGCCTGATGGCCCTCGTCCGGGATGACCTGGGAGGGCGTCACGACGATCGATTCGCCGGTGTGAATGCCCATCGGATCCAGGTTCTCCATGTTACAGATGATCAGGCAGGAGTCGGCGGCGTCGCGCATCACCTCGTACTCGAGTTCGATCCACCCGGTAATGGCCTCGGTAACCAGCACCTCGTTGTTCCGGGAGAGCCGCAAGCCACGGCGAACCCGCTCGAAAAGGTCCTCACGATCGTTCACGACGCCGGAGCCGGAGCCGCCGAGCGTGTAGGTCGTCCTGGCGATGACCGGCAGTCCGCCCACGGTTTCGAGGGCGTCCTCGATCCGACTGCGAAGCGCGCCTTCGTCGATGTCCGTGACGGTCTCATCGTCCGCCAATCCGATCGTGGTCGAGTGGGGGACGGGTTGGTCGATCTCCCGCATCCGCCGGCGGAACCGATCGCGGTCCTCGGTGGCGTAGATGGTCTCGAGCGGCGTGCCGAGGACCTCGACATCGTGGGCCTCCAGGACCCCTGCTTCCGCGAGTTCGGCGGTGACGTTCAACCCGGTCTGCCCGCCCAAGCCGGCGATGACGCCGTCGGGCTGTTCCTCGCGGATGATCTCGCCGATCGCCTCGGTGGTGATCGGCTCGATGTAGACGCGGTCGGCCATCTCCGGGTCCGTCATGATCGTGGCGGGATTCGAGTTCACGAGGACGACGCGCGCGCCCTCCTCCTGGAGCGCTCGGCAGGCCTGCGCCCCGGAATAGTCGAACTCGGCCGCCTGCCCGATCTGGATGGGACCACTGCCGATGAGAAGGACCGTCCGCGCGCCGGAAGCCATGTCCACCAGCCTCTGATACGGTCATCGTAATAAAGTCAGCGAAATTCTGCGTCGATAGAATATGTTTACGAAATTCGTAATATCACCTCGGCCCACCAGGTACCAACTCGGTCTCACCGGGATCGGATCAGGCCGGATCGGACGGCGAATCGTCGGTCACCGCGGGCTCGAAGATCCGGGCGTTGAGCCGTTCGACCACGGTGTCCGCGAGCGCCGCCAGGTTCATCGTGTCCTCGCGGTTGTAGTCGATGAGTGTTTCCAAGGCGTCGCGGTCGCTACGGCGGGCGTACCGCTGCCACAGCCGAACGGCGTCCCGCCCGGAGAGGTCCGGCCGATCCCGGTCGATCCCGACGTCACGCTCGATGGCTTTGAGCCCGCCCGTGAGCCCGAGCCGGTGCGCGGGCGATCGGAGGTCGAGATGGGCGTGCTCCCAGCGAAACCCGAACGCCGCTTCGAGAAACGGCACGTCGAACTGAGCCCCGTTGTAAGTCACGAGCAGTCGGGCGTCGCCGATCGCCCTGTCGAGCGCCTGGCGGGAGAGGTCCTGTCCCCGGACGAGCGTCCTCGTCTCGCCGCCGCGATGCACGCTGACTACCGTCACGTCATCTCGTCGCGGGGACAGGCCGGTAGTTTCGATGTCGAGAAAGGCGGCCCGGTCACGGAAGTCCTCGAACAGCCGCCATCGCTCGCTGCCCGGCAGGCTCGCGGCGAAATAGCCCGCATCGCCGCGTTCGAGGCGGGGCCTGGCTTCCGTCACGAACGTCTCGATCCGCTCGGCCAAGGTCGGCCCGACGCCAGGCACCGTCGGACCGTCGAAGGCGCCCCAGCGCGTGACGCCGGCCCGCCAGAGTTCGCGTTCGGTCCGCTCGCCGATGCCGTCCACGGCGATGAAACTGTTCCGCAAGCGCACGGTACAGCCACCGGTGGCGGTCGGCTAATGCCTACTGGTCAAGGACGGTTCCACCGTCAATCGAGCCGGTCGAGCGCGCCGGCGACGACGAGTGGGAGGGTGATGGTCGCGTCACCGACCACCGTCACGTTCTCCGCCCCCGGTTCGAGTTTGCCCCAGGAGCGTGCCTCATCGAGCGTCGCCCCGGACAGGCCGCCGGTCGACGGCGGGTCCGTGGTGAGCTGGACTGCGTAGTCGTACGCGCCCGGCGTCGTGAGCATCGTCTGCAGCACGTAGTTCTTCGGGACGCCTCCGCCGACCACGAACGCCCCCGCCTGTTCGGCGTCGTGGGCCCGGTCGGATAGCGCGGTCATATCGGCGAGAGCGTCGAGCGTGAAATCGGAGAGCTGTGAGTACATCCAGGCTTGGAGGCCGAGCACCGAGTCCTGGACAGCGGGGGCGTAGACGGGGACGTCGTGGGTGGCCGCGGCGGCTGCGATCCCCGGATCGGCCGTTACGTCCTCGCGGTCGTTGACCCGCGCGTTCGCCCGGCCGAGTTCCTCCGTCAGTTCGGCGATCGAGACCGGCCGGTCGAGGGCCGGGAACACCTCCTCTCGGACGTGGGTTTCCAGGGCCGTGAAGTGCTCCTGGGGGAGATACACGTTGTAGATGCGGTCGACGCCCTCCTCGCGGAGTGTTTCGTCGTGTTCCCGCTCGGACCGTTCCGGCGTGCCGGATCGCCCGTGGTGGTGGTGGCCCCCGATCGCTTCCACCGTGTCGTGGGTGAGGTTGGCGCCGGTGGTCACCAGCGCGTCGATGTGACCCGCCCGAACCAGGTCCGCCACGAGGTCTCGCATCCCGGCCGGGACCATCGCCCCGGCCAGGCCCATGAACGTGGTGACGTTGGGGTCGCCGAACATCTCCGCGCACAGGTCGACGGCCTCGTGGACCGTCCGGGCCCCGATCCCGGCCCGCCCGTACTCCGCGGCGAGCTCGCCGACGGTCATTCCGGGTCGGACCCGGACGTGCTCGATGGGGTCGGCTTGGAACTCCTCCCGTGACGGCCCCTCGTCGCTCATGCCGGCTGCTTCACGGAGCGTGGGTTTGAACGGCCCGATATCCGCGCGGGCCGGCCGGCGTCAGAACCCGGTGGGCCAGTCGACGTACGTCGTTTCGAGGCCCCACTCCTCGGCGAGCGATCGGAGTGCCCGCACCCCGAAGGTCTCGGTCGCGTAGTGGCCGCCGAGGACCACGTTGATCCCCGCCTCACGGGCCCGGTGATACAGTGACTGTTTGCCCTCCCCCGTGACGAGCGCGTCGAGGTCGGCGTCGCCAGCGGCCTCGAGCCAGTCCGCGCCGCTGCCAGTAATCACCGCGACCTCCTCGACCGTCTCGGGCCCGAACGGGAGCGTCCGGACCGGCGGATCCGTGTCTCCGAGCCCGTCGGCGAGGCGGTCGGCCAGGTCGTCGATCGGCAGCGGGCCATCGCTGATCCGGCCGCGGAGGCCAACGGTTTCGGGGCCCAGCTCCCCGAACGGCTTCCGGTCGTCGACGGCCAGCTGATCCGCGACCCCGGCGGCGTTCCCGAGTTCGAGGTTCGCATCGAGCGGCAGGTGGGCGACGTAGAGAGCGACCCCGCCCTCGACGAGGCTGGCCACCCGGTCGTAGGTCCGGCCGGTCACCCGATCCAGGCCGTCCCAGACGATGCCGTGGTGTGTACAGAGCACGTCCGCCTGCGCATCGATGGCGGCGTCGATCGTCGCCTGGGCCGCGTCGACCGCGAAGGTGGCTCGTTCGACCGCCGCGTCGGCATCGCCGACCTGGAGGCCGTTCGCGCTCGGGTCGACGTCGGCGAAGTCCTCGGTCCGCAGCCGTTCATCGAACCGGTCGGCGAGTTCGCCCAGCTTCATGGCGAGCCGTCGTCGTCCGGGCGGACGAGTTGGTCGTCCCGCACGGCCAGCTTTCCCTTCTCGATGACCTCGTCGAGCACGCCCTGAACCTCGTCCGCGTGCAGTTCGTAGGCGTTGGTTGCGAGCGTGACGAAGGCCTCCCGTTCCATCGGCAGCTCGCGGTTCTGGAGCAGCCGCGTCACGCGGTTGTACTCCTCAACGGAAAGCCCCTCCAGGCTGTCGAGAGGGTTCATCGTTGCTCGAGCCGTGACCTGCGGTTCGTCCTCCTGGCCCGCGTCGTTGTGCGGACTGGCATCACTCTCCCCGGCCTGTTGCGGTTCCGTCGGGGCGGGCTCCTCGGCGTCAGCTTCCGGCGTGCCTTCGGTCTCGACGCTGGCATCGGCTGCTGCTTCCGTTCCCACGTCGATCTTATCGACCGGTGCTCCCGTCTGGGATTCGCTTGCTTCACTACGTTCCGAATCGGGGGCGTCCGCCGAAACCCCCGACTCGACGTGCTCGAAAAGACCATCGAGGACCCGCTCGAGCTTCTTCTCGCAGGCCCGACAGAGCGTCAGTGATACCTGCGCCTCGGGATCTTCGCGCCGACTCCGCGGGGTGACCGTGACCTCCCGGAGCGGATCGTCCTCCGCGGCCCCGCAGAAGTAGCAAGCCTGGAGATGGTCCATTGGCTGCGCGGAGGGGCTCGGGGGCTTAAACAGTAGCGGCTGGGGTCACCGGGCCGCGTGGGCGTAGACGAACTCCCGCAGCAGTTTGCCCGCCAGGGCCGCCGCCTGCCCGTGGTCGCGGTCGTTGACTTCGACCACGTCGACCCCACTCGCGCCCGGGGCGACCTGACGGACGACGTCCCGGAGCGCTGTCGGCGGGAGGCCGAAGGGCTCCATGGTGCCGGTCCCCGGGGCGACGGAAGGGTCCGCGGCATCGACATCAACGCTCAGGTAGACGGTCGCCTCCGCGTCGAAGGCCGGCGTCCATTCACCGACGTCAGCGGGCGGGACCACGGTGACGTCCGCCTGCTCGGCGCGCGACCACTCGCCGGTACTCCCGGTCCGGGCACCCAGGATCACGGCCTCCTCGGCCGTCTCGAGGACTCGCCGGGTCGTGCAGGCATGGCTCCACGGGTTGCCGTCGTACTCGTCGCGGAGGTCGAGGTGGGCGTCCAGGCACACGTACACGTCGGGCTCCACCGCCCTGACGCCGGCGATCGAGACAGTGTGCTCGCCGCCGAGGAGCAGCGGCACGGCGCCGTCGCTGACCACGTCGCTCAGTTCCCCGCCGAGGTATTCCAAGTACTCGACGGCGTCGTCCCACGCCCGGATGTCGCCGGCATCGGCGACGCCGAGGCTCGTGAAGCGTTGGTCCGTCCGCCTGTCGTAATCATCGAACGTCTCCGCGTACGTCCGGATCCGTCGCGGTCCGAACCGGGTGCCGGCCTGAAAAGTCGTGGAGACGTCCAGCGGCGCACCGACCACGACATACGCCGCGTCAGCCCGTCGAGCGGTCGCCCCCGGGAACTCCATCAGTCGACGATCTTGCGCTGGCCTTCGTACTCCAGGTACTCGATCTCCTCCTCGTTGGACAGCGAGACGTCGTCGGGCACCTGCATCGTGAACGTCTCGTAGGTGTCGAGGTCCATGACCTGGGCGACGTTCGATGACTCCATATTGATCACCTGGCCGCCCTTGCGTTCGATGATGGGGACCCAGATTTTCGCGTCCACGGGCTGGGAGAGGCTCCGTTTCTGGCCGTCGAAGACTCCCTTGCCCTCGATGCGGGCTTTCGCACTGCCGTGTTTCCCCGGTTTCGCGGTGCTATAGGACGTGATCTCACAGGGGGTATCGTCCATGATGAGGTAGTTCCCTTCGTTGAGATCACGGATTTCCTTCTGCTCTCGGGGCATGACCGGTGGTGCGTTCTTCGGCCTCTAAACCGTTTGGAAACGCCGTTCCGCCGGTTGGCGGTTCGGCTCATAGCGGACCGGTACGAGAACCCGTCGGCGTGTGGCGCTGTACTGCGACTCTCGGCCTGGCGCTCAAGGGCGTCCGCCCGTGTAACCACTGCATGGTCGAATATACGGGGGCCTGGTCGGCCGATGAAGTCGGGCGGTTCCTCGAGGAGGCGACCGTCCCGGTGCGGCTGGCGTGTCACACCCCGTCGGATCGCCTCTGGCTGGTCACGCTCTGGTATGAGTTCGCGGACGAGACGTTCCTCTGTGCGACCGGGCGCGACGCGACGATCGTCGACTACCTGGACGGTGATGCCTCCGTCGCGTTCGAAGTCTCCACGAACGAGCCCCCCTACCGCGGCGTTCGCGGGAACGGCCGCGCCGTGATCGGTCCCGACCCCGACAAGGCCGTCCTCCGGTCCCTGCTGGAGCGCTATCTCGGCGGGACCGACTCGCGGCTGGCGGACCGTCTCCTGGCTGATGACCGCGAGGAGGTGGCCATCCGGCTCGAGCCCGATCGGCTCTACAGCTGGGACTACACCGAGCGGATGGGCGACGTCGAGTAGGCCTGAGGCGGACGATCAGCCGGTCGCCTCGATCACTTGGTCGACCCGATCGAGTCCTGCTTCGAGCTCGGCTGTCGGCAGGCCGAAGCCGATCCGGAACCGGTCGGGCCAGCCGAACACGTCCCCGGGCGCGAGGACGACCGAGGCGGACTCCACGACCGCGCTACAGAACGCCCGGCCGTCGTCGAAGCCCGCCGGCACCGTGGGGAAGCCGTTGACCCCCACCGGATCGAGCCAGTCGAGGCTGTGGCGATCGACGAACGCTTGCACGAGCTCCCGGTTCCGCCGGGCCAACTCCCGGTTCTCCTCGAGGATGGCGGCTTCGTCTGCCAGCGCCTGCCGGGCGATGTGTTGCCCGAACGGCGAGGGCGAGATGGTCGTGTAGTCCTTCCAGCGCCAGGCCGCCTCGACGACTGGTTCGGGACCACACAGCCAGCCGAACCGCGCCCCGGCCAGGCCCCAGGCCTTCGTCACGCTGGTCGTTGAGATCCCGTGCTCGCCGAGACTGGTCACGGGCGGCAGCGGCTCGGCCGAGAGCAGCCGGTAGACCTCGTCACAGAGCAAGTAAGCGTCGGCGTCGGCGACGTGGTCGTAAACCGCCCGGACCCGTTCCCACTCGTGGTACCGGCCCGTCGGGTTGTTCGGGTTGTTGAGAACGACCAGTTCAGTGTCGGGGCGGATCGCCTCGGAGATCGCTCCGGGGTCGAGACGCCACTCGGGCGGCGCGAGTTCGACGCGGGTCACGTCGCCGATCGCGTCAGGGAGGGCGTGGAGCGCCTGATACGTGGGCGTCACGACGACGGCGTGGCTGTCACGGTCCAGCAGCGACAACACGGCCAGCAGGTTCGCCTCCTGGGTCCCGACGGTGAACAGGACCTCGTCGGCCCGCCGGTCGTACCGGTCAGCGACGGTCGCCCGGAGCTCGGGATCGCCGTTGGTCGGGATGACGTAACCGAGCTCGCCCGGATCCGTGTCGAAGCGGTCGGCCGGGAGCGCCCGGATGCCGCTCTCGGCCAGCATGAGGTCGGCCTCGTGCTCGTGTTCGGCGAACCAGCGCTCGAGGCCGAACGGCGCGACGTCCATGCCTAGGGTCCGAACCGCCCGGCCAAAACCGCTCGGGTGCGCCGGGCTTACTCGTCATCGCGGCGCTCGCGCATCGCTTGCCGGGTGAACTGGGGCGTGCCGCCGGGCGCGCCGGCGAAGACGCTCGTGGTCCGGAACGACCGGTACAGCAGCAGGCCGACCACGATCCCGATCCCGGCGGGGACCGCAGCCGCGATCGGGGCTGACGGGTACAGCAGGGCCGTCGCCAGGATCAGTGACGCCAACACGAGCCCGAAGACCACTCGCCGGCCCAGCTCCTCGATGACGTCGTTCGAATCAGTGACGACCGATTGGACCCTCACGTTCCCCCGGTCGAGGCGCGTGAGGGCGGTGTCCAGTTTCGGCGGGATCCGGAGCGAGGCCAGGGTCGCCTCCTGGAACTGCTCGCCGGCGTCCCCGATGGCCTGTCGCACGCTCTCCTCCCGGTACCCCTGCTCGCTCAAGTAGTCGGTCGCCACGGCGATGAAGTCGAAGTCCTCGTCCAGCGTGACACAGACGCCTTCGACGACCGTCGCGACCCGGAGGACCAGGGCCAGGTTCCGCGGGAGCCGGAAGGGGAACTCGTAGATCGTGTCCTCGACCTGTTGGATGATCCGCTGGACCCGGTACTGGTCGACCGCCTCGCCACGAGCGTCCTCGATGGCCAGCTCCATGACCCGCCCCATGGTGTCCCGGTCAGCATCGGGCGACAGCGTGCCCATCTGGACCAGGGCATCGAGAATGCGCTCGGTATCGCGTTCGGCCGCCGCGATATAGAAATCCACGATGGTTTCCTGGATCCAGGGATCGACGTGGCCGCTCATTCCGAAGTCGTAGAACACCACGGTCCCGTCGTCCTGGACGGCGAGGTTCCCGGGGTGGGGATCGGCGTGGAACACGCCGTCCTCGACGATCATCTGGAGGTAGAAGCGGACCACGTTTTCGGCGATCTCGCCGAGGTCCAGCCCGGCGGCGTCGAGCGCCTCGATATCGGTGATCTTCGTCCCCGGGACGTACTCCATCGTCATGACCCGGGGCCCCGACAGCTCCTCGATAACCCGTGGCATCCGGCAGGCGTCGTTGTCGGTGAAGTTCGCCCGGATCTCCTGGAGCATGGCGGCCTCGCGTTGGTAGTCCATCTCCTCGCGGATCGTCTTCGCGAACTCGTCAGCCAGGTTCGACAGCGAGAACGCCCGCGCCTCGCCGACGAGCCGCGTCACGAACGGGAGCGACCACCGGATGACCCGGAGATCCGCCTCGACCAGCGACTCGACGTTCGGGCGCCGCACCTTGACCGCGACCCGCTCGCCGCGGGCTTGGGCCACGTACACCTGGCCGAGGCTGGCCCCGCTGATGGCGTCCTCGTCGAACTCGTCGAAGTGCTCGGCAACCGGGCCGAGTTCGTCCTCGATGACCGCTCTCGCCGCCGGCCAATCGGCCGGCGGGACCCGATCCTGGAGTTCGCTGAGGACCTCGATGTAGACCGGCGGCAGGACGTCCGGTCGCGAGGAGAGCAGCTGGCCGAGCTTGATGAACGTCGGCCCGAGGGTGAGCAGCGTCTCGAGCAGGGTTTCGGCCCGGCGCTGCCGGCGTTCGGCGGACACTTGCCGCCGGCCGCCGAAGAGCAAGAAGCGCTTGCGGTCCCTGGCGTACGCGAGCAGCAGCGGCAGAAACTCGGTCAGAACGACGAGGAACCGCCAGTACGCACGCAGAGTCGCCAGCGTCACCACCCGCCGTCAGTGGTCCTCGATGGGGATCGATGTGCCGTTCTCGCCGCTGGCCCGAGGCAGTTCAAGTTCGAGCACGCCGGCCTCGAGAGTCGCAGAGGCGTCGGCCGTCGCGGCATCGGGCGGCAGGGGCAGTTCGATATCGATGAACAGCGAGCGGTCCTCACGCCGGTACTGAAACCCGTCGGGGACGTCCTTCTCGCGTTGGGCCTCGATGCTGAGCCGGCCGTCGTCGACGGTGATCTCCGTGGTGGCCGCCGTGGCGCCGGGCAGGTCGATAACGAGGAGGTAAGCGTCGTCCCGCTCGAGCAGATCGGCGGCCGCTGCGCGGGGAAGCCCGCGCATGGCCTTCCGGAGCGTCGACATGGGGCGGTGTAATCGGCCACCGGGCAAAAGAACCCCGATAGCCCGCTAGCTCCGGAGCCCGTCGAGGGATTCGAGCCGGTGGTCGCCGAGCACGCAGAGCCCGCGGCGGTCGTGGCCGTGGCGCTCGATGTGGGCGGCGTCGAGCCCGGCGTTCCAGGCGGCGCCCACGTCGTGGGGACCGTCGCCGACCAGGACGCCCGCCTGGGTTCCGTTCACCGATAGCTCGCTCATGGCTTTTCGCACGGGGGCCGGGTCGGGCTTCCACCCGAGCTCCTCGGAGCAGCTGACCACCGTGTCGAACCAGTCGTGGATGTCGAGGTGCTCAAGCACCGGTTCGAGCAAGGTCGGCTGGGAGTGAGTGACCACGCCGACAGGCCCGTCCAGCTCGGGGACGGCGGTCGCGTCCTCGTGCAGATGCGTCTCCATCGCCCGTTCCGTCGGGGATTCGACCGTATCGAGGGTGGCCCAGAACTCGTGGGGGTCGAGCCCCTGGCGGCGCAGGTAGCCGTCGCGGCGCCCGTCGTAGCCGTGCCAGATGCCGGCCGCCTCAGCATCGGTGAACGTCACGCCGAGCCGGTCCCCGACCTCGTCGAACGTACGCCGGATGTAGGGCCATCCGACGTCGACGAGCGTCCCGTCGAAGTCGAACAGCCAGTAATCGTAGTCCGGGACCGTCATCCTGGTGACCAAACGCGGGCACCACGCAATAGGATTTCGAAGCGGGCGGGTGGCGGCGCCCTCCGGGCACCGGTCGTGTCCGCCGATTGAGGTCACAAGATACAAGCCGGCAGGCTTCGCCTGTACCGGTAGATGGTGCCGCAGCTCGGGCGTGTTTTCGATCGAGCGTACGAGCGCTTGCTCCGGCGCGAGATCGGCGGCGTCCCCACGCACGTCGCCATCATTCAGGACGGCAATCGACGGTACGCCCGCGAACGGGGGGCGGACCCGGACGCGGGCCACCGGGAAGGCGCCGAAACCGCCAAGCAGGTGCTCGATTGGTGTGAAGAGCTCGGGATCGAGGAGCTCACCCTGTACGCGTTTTCCACGGAGAACTTCGCCCGGCCCGACGAGGAGCTCGAGGCCCTCTTCGACCTGATGGCCAAGAAGTTCCGCGAGTTCGCGGACGCCGAGCGGGTCCACGAGTCCGAGGTCGGGATCGAACCGATCGGCGACCTGGGCAGGCTGCCGGATCGGGTGCAGGCGGCTGCCCGCTACGCGGCGGACCGAACAGCCGAGTACGATGCGTTCCGACTGAACGTGGCCGTGGCCTACGGCGGTCGGAACGAACTGCTCGGCGCCGCGCGTGACGTGGCCCGCTCGGTGGCCGATGGTCGACTCGAGGCAAGCGCCATCGACGTACCCGAGATCGAGGACCGGCTCTACGGACGACCGGTTCGGGACGTCGATCTCATCATTCGCACCGGGGGCGACGAGCGGACGTCGAACTTCCTCCCGTGGCACGCGAACGGGAACGAGGCGGCCGTGTTCTTCTGTGCGCCCTACTGGCCGTCGTTCTCCAAAGTCGACTTCCTGCGCGCGATTCGGACCTACGAGTCTCGCGAAGCATCGTGGCGACGGACCCGAGCCGAGCGGGCGGCCGCCCTCATCCGCGCGGTGGGCGAGATCGAGCTCGCTGACGCCCGGGCCGCGGCGAGCCGGCTCCGCGACCACCTCCCCCGGGCCGAGGCCAATGCGGTCGTGGCCGAAATAGAGGGAGGGGACGGCGACGAGCAGCCGGCGGACTGAACCTATTCAGCGGGACCCGCAACGCTTCTGTCCGCCGGGCCTCTACCGGCCGAAGCGGCGCTGGCGGTCGGCGTAATCCAACAGGGCGCGGAGGTAGTCCCGCCGCCGGAAGTCCCGCCAGTTGACGTCGGTGAAATAGAGCTCGGCGTAGACGCTCTGCCAGATCATGAAGTCGGAGAGCCGCTCGGCGCCCGTCTTGATCACGAGGTCTGGTTCGACCGGGAACACGAGGTGCTCCTCGATGTCTCCCTCGTCGATCGATTCGGGATCGAGTTCGCCGGCGTCGACCTCCGCTGCGAGCGTCCGGACGGCCTCCGCGAACTCGTGGCGGCCGCCCAGGCCGATACTGACCCGAATCGGGGCGTCCGCCCGCTCGGTGTCCTCGGGCCCGCGAACCGCCAACTCCCGGGGGGCTTCCAAGGCGTCGAGTTCCCGCTCGAGGGTCGGGACCACGGACTCGTCGAGCACGCTCACGTACACCGAGACCCGTTCGGCGTCGTGCCGGAAGGCCCAGCCGAAGAACCGCTGGAGGGTCTCGTAGGCGCCCTGTTCGAGGAGGTCGCGCTCGGTGATGACGAGGGCGACATGGGCCGGCCGGGACCCGTCCTCGCGCCGGAGCCGGAAGGCCAGGTAGCGGTCGTAGAGGCCCACGATCAGGCGATTGACCGGTCGACCTGCTAAAGATGGCGAATGGGGTCGAGAGCGTTAAGTATCCCTCAGGGGTACCTCGCCACGTGCGTTCCAGGGCCCGACGGTCCGCGGCGTTCGCCGTGGTTGGCACTCTGGCCCTGGCGGCCCCGTGGGCCGGTGCGCTGGCGGCCGTACCGTTCGCCCTGATCGCCGTAGTGGGACGCCTCGTGTCCGACGGCCCGCTCTTCGAGCTGCTCGCTTCCCCGGCGGACGAGGTGGCCGGCGAGCTCCGCGGCCTCGTGAGCTTCTCCCTCGCCGTTACGGGGCTGGCGCTGCTGGCGTCGTTGACCGGGCTGTCCACGACGGCCTTCGTCACGGCGGTCCTGCTGCTGGTGTATGGGGACGTGACGGTGGCCTCACTCCGTGCGGTGGCTGATGGGCCGCTCCGGTCGGTAGCGGCCTTCACCGCCGGCGGTTCGATCGTCGCGGTCATCGGTCTGATCGTCGTCGATCTTTTCACCGCCGCCGACATCGAGGTGGCCCTCGTCGCGTTTCTCGCCGTGATTGGGGCGCTGGTGGCCGCGCTGCTGCGGGAACTCCTCATCGACCCTGACGACCCGGTGGTGCTCGTTAGCATCACGGGATTGCTGTGGGTCCTCTCCTCGCTCGGGTTGCAGCTCCAGCCGATCGGCTTCCTCGTCGCGCTGACGGTGGCGGTCGGCGTGGGTTACCTGTCGTGGTGGCTGGAACTCGCGAGTTTGACCGGTATGCTCACCGGCGTCGCCATCTCGCTGGGGACCATCGCGCTCGGCGGGCTGGGGTGGTTCGCGCTGCTGATCGCCTTCTTCGGGATCGGGGGCCTGGCCGCGAAGTATCAGTACGAGCTGAAGGTCGAGTACGGGGTCGCGGAATCGAACCGGGGCGCCCGGACGATCCGCAACGTCCTCGGCAACACCGCGGTGGCGGTGGCGGCCGTGATCGGCTTCGCGGGGAGCACGGAACTCGGGATCGAGCCCCACCTCTTCGGCTACGTCTTCGCCGGCTCGCTGGCCGCCGCGATGAGCGACACCCTGTCGAGCGAGATCGGCGTCGTCTACGGGAACCCTCGACTGATCACGACCATGGACGAGGTCGAAACCGGGACGGACGGCGGCGTCAGTCTCGCCGGGATCCTGGCGGGGCTGGCCGGGGGGGCCCTGATCGGCGTCCTGGCGCTCGCGGTCCTCGGGGGGGTCTCGGCCACGGGCGCGGTCGTGGTCCTGGTGGCCGGCGTGGCGGGCATGTTCGCCGACAGCGTCCTGGGGGCGACTCTGGAGGGATGGCTCCTCGGCAATCAGAGCGTCAACTTCCTCTCGACGCTCGTCGGGGGCCTGCTCGCGCCGGCCGGCGCGATCCTCGTCGGCGCGATCCCCGTCTAACGCAGGTCTCGCCTTATCGCTCGAGGACGCCCCACCGGGCGATCACGCGTTTCCCGATGAAACTGACCAGTCCGTAGGCGGCCAGGGCGCTCCCGACGACGGTCGGCTCCAAGTCGAAGAGCGGCGGCCCCAAAACCCCGTAGAAGACCCCGACGACGACGAACAGCCCCTTGCCCACGAGATCCCGGCGGAGCGTTGAATCGTCGGTCATGACTCGTCCGCGAACCGCTATTGGCCTAACCGTTCTGCTCCCGTTGGACTCATCCGGACGATCGAGTCATGGGCCCGACCCTCGGCTCCGGAGCTTCCACGAGTGGGTGGCGAGGGCTGCCGCGGTCGCAGCCACGGTCAACAAGACGGCTGCAGCGGCGGCGAGGGCGTGCGGCTCCGGCGGATGCGTGACCGTCCCGTCCACGAACTGGGGCGGGATCCAGGTGTGGTGGGGTCCGCCGATCACCGGCACGAAGTAGTCCACCAAATCGTTCAGGCCGTACCAGCCCACGGCCACCGCGACCGCCGTCGTCGGAAAGTCGGAAAAGCGGTGGATCAGGAACGCCTCCAGGACCATCGCCAGATGGCTCCAGAAGAGGAAGTGGAACATGGCGACGTGGAGGTAGGCGAAGCCGTCGGCGAACGCGAGCAGAACGAACGGGGTCCACAACCCGAGCTTGATACAGCCGAAAAAGGCGAGGGCGTTGACCCACTCGTTGGATCGGCCCAGCCACCACAACATCAGACTGAGCCCGATGAAGAGGGTGGCGGTCGGGCTGTCGGGCACGAGCGGCCACATCGCGAGCGGTTCGAACGCGAGCTGGCCCTGGATGAGGGGGGTCGAGAAGGGCCGCACTCCGTAGAACCAGAACCCGAACGCGGTCCCGACGACGTTGATCAGTGCGATCGGGACGGCCAGCCGGAGCCCGAGGTCCTCCAGCCATTCCGGCAGCGGGGCCAGGTAGCGTGGCAGCGGGTCGCGGGCCGGGAGCGCGGCCATCAGCCGATCAATGCGGCGAGACCAGCATAGGGGTGACGGTCAGGCCGCGGCTCAACCGAAGGCGATCGCGAACCCGCCGATGACGACGACCACGACGCCCACGAACAGGGCGTCGGTCCGCCCGAAGGAGAGGGTGACTTGCGACGTCCGCCGCCCGGCCCGGCCGAAGTCGCGGATCTCGAGGGCCTCGCCGAGCTCGTACCCGTAGCGGATGACGGCGACGAAGAAGGGCATGAACACCGGGATGCGGGCCCGCGCCCGAGCCAGGGGACCGCCGTCGTACTCCAGTCCGCGCGAGCGTTGGGCCTCCTCGATCGTGTGGTAGCGGGCCCGAAGCTCGGGGGCGAGTCGGAGGGTCAGCGAGATGACAAAGGCCAGCGTCCAAGGCACCCCCACACGGGTCAGCGCCGCTTCGAAGGCCTCGGCGCCGGTCGTGGTCGCGAACCAGGCGGCGACGGCGGCGAGGACGAGCAGGCGTCCGGCGATGACCAGCGAGGCTTCGATCCCGCCCGTCGTGAGCCTGAGGGGGACGCCGACGCTGTCGAGGCTCCAGAGTAGAGCCCCGCCGCCATAGAAAAACGCGTTCAGTACGAGGATGAGGGGGACGAGCCACCGGAACGGGGCCAGTAGGCCGATCCAGGTCCGAACCGTCAGGCCCCGCCCAGCGACCACCACGAGCGTTGTCAGGGCGCCGAGTGCGACGAGGGCGTCGATGCGGGACAGGGCGACCGCGAGGGCGCTCACGGCGACGGTAAAGGCGAGCTTGGCTCTCGGATCGAGCGTCCGGTGGTCGAACCTCACGGTGTGGCCTCCAGCGCCCGCAGGGCGCCCTCGAGTGTCCGCGGCGGTGGATCGATACCCGCTTCCCGGGCCCAAAGGACCAGCCCCGGCGGCCGGATGCCCGCTGCCTCCAGGCGGTCGATGTCAGTCAGGACGGCGTCGGCGGCCCCCGTCTCGCGAAGCGAACCGTCGACGAGTACGGCCACGCGGTCGGCGACGGCGTACGCGAAGTCCGCCGCATGGGTGCTGAACAGGACAGTGGTGTCGAGGGCATCGAGCCGATCGGCCAGTTGTCGCTCGCCGGCGGCATCCAGCCCCCGGGTGGGCTCATCGAGGACGAGGGCGGCGGGATCACCGGCGAGGACCGCCGCGATGGAGACCCGGCGCTGCTCACCGACCGACAGGGAATAGGGATCGCGGTCGCGGAGGGCCGCGACGTTCATCGCCGCCAGGGCGGCGTCACGTTGTCGGTCGACATCGAGGCCCCGGTTCCGGGGGAAGAAGGCCACCTCCTCGGCGACCGTGTCCGCGAACAGCCCGTCCCGAGGGTCCTCGGGAGCGAACCCGACCGGGCCGTCGACTGTTACCGACCCAGCCGCCGGCTCTCGGAGCCCGGCGACGTGCTTCAAGAGTGTCGTTTTGCCGGCACCATTGGGCCCCATCACGGCGACGGTTTCGCCGGGATCGACGGCGAACGACACCTGGGACAGCACCGGGGCACCACCCCGGACCGCCGTCAGGTCATCGACGAGGATCACGGTGATCGTACCCCCTCTCCATCGGCGGCGATCGGGACGGGCCGCTCGCCGGCGGCGTCGCGTTCGATGGCGACTTGGGTTCTGACCGGGAGCTTGACCCCCGATTCGTGGAGGGAGCCGACGACCGCCCGGGGCGGCCCGACATTGGCGACCCGCCCGGACGCTAGCCGGACGACACGGTCAGCCCGCGTCAGCAGATCGCGCGCGTCGTGCTCGGCGATGACCACCGCGACCCCCGACGCCCGCAGTTCGTCGATGGCCCGGAGGACCTGGCGCGTGCCGGCATCGTCGAGGGTCGAGAACGGCTCGTCGAGGAGCACGACGTCGGGGTCCGTGACGAGGACACCCAACAGGGCGACGGTCGCGGTCTCGCCCGCCGAGAGGCCGTCGACCCGGCGGTCCAACAGGTGGGTCGCGTCGAACCGGTCGGCGATAGCCTCAACCCGGTCGGCGATCTCGTCGGGAGGCACGCCACGGTTCTCCAGGCCGAAGCCGACGTCCAGACGGACGGTCCGGCGGACGAGCTGCGTCGCGGGGTACTGGAAGACGTAGCCGATCTCGCCGTCCCGGGTGACGGTGCCGTCGAGCGCCAGGTCCTCGCGATTCGTGAGGAGGCCAGCCAACGCTTTCAGGAGGAGCGTCTTCCCGCTGCCGGGTCCGCCACAAACCAGTACCGACTCGCCGGTGGCGACCGAGAGCGTGACGTCAGCAAGGAGGGGGTCGTCGTCGACGGTGACGTGAAGTCCCTCGGCCGCCAGGACCGTCATCGAAGCCGGGGTAACCGGTCCTCCAGGGCCGCCGACAGCGGATAGGCCACCGCGAACCCGACCCCGGCCTGGATGATGTCCATCGGCAGTTCGCTCCCGATGGCGTATGGCCCACCCACGAGAAACCAGGCGGCGATGAAGTAGCCGACGATCATGAAGGGGGCGCCCAGCGCCACGGCGATGGCCTTGCTCGTCGCACTCGGGCCGGAGAGCTGGCCGACGACGAAGCCCTCCAGTCCCTTCACGACGAACGTGATCGGGGCCCACATCCCGAAGCCGAGGAAGACGTCTGCAGCGGCCGCGCCGACGCCGCCCGCGAGGCCGCCGACGATGCCGCCGAAGAGGAAGGCTGCCGTATAGATGACGATCTCGCCCACGTTGAAGAAGCCCGGCCCGACCGGGATGGTGACGAAGATCGTACCGACCCAGGTCGCGGCCGCGAAGACCGAGCTCATCGCGATCACGCTCGGCTCCTGCAGAGAATCGAGCTCGAAATCCCGGAGATCCTCGACGCTTGGCATGCTCATTCCAACGGAAACCCGAGGATTAGGCGTTTCGCTTGGCCCGACGCCGCCCGACCCGAACCTCGACGGACACTCAGTCCCCGTAGATGACCGCGCCGTCACCGATCCGGGTTTGATACGCCGTCGCCTCGACCCCCACGTCGTCGAAGGCCTCAACCATGGCGGCCCCAACGGCCCGGGAGCGGCCGGCCGTCGGGACTGCGAGCATCGTGGGCCCGGCGCCGCTGACGGCGACCCCGGCGGCCCCGGCCGCGATCGCGGCCTCCCGCACGGCCTCGTAGCCCTCGATGAGCGAGGCCCGGGCGGGCGTCACCACGGGGTCGTGCATCCCCTCGCCCACGAGCTCCGGATCGTTTCGGGCCATGCCGGCCACCAGCGTCGCGGCGGCCCCGATGGTCTCAACCAGGTCATCGATGGAAACGGCCTCCGGGAGCACGCCCCGAGCTTTCCGGGTCGAAACCACCGTCTCGGGCAGGCAAGCTACGACCGGGAGCTCGGCATCGACCTTCGTCACTCCGTCGCCGGTAGCGATGGTGAACCCGCCCATGATGGCCGGCGCGACGTTGTCCGCATGGGCCTCCCCGGAAACCGCGGCTTCGCCCTCCGCGGCAGCGCGGACTAGCGTCTCGGGCGACCGGCCGCCGTCGTACAGCGCGTCCAACGCCACGGCCGCGCCGGCCGCACTCGCCGCCGAGGACCCGAGTCCCGACGACGGCCGGACTCCCTTGTCGATCTGAATCCGAGCCGGCGCGTCCAGGGCCTCGGCCACGACGCCGGCCGTGTTCTCCGCTGGATCCGTAGGGATGAACTGCGCGCCGAGCCCGGTCACCTCGATGGTCGTTCGATCGGCCCGCTCGACCCGGATCACGTCGGCCGGGCGCTCGAGCGCGACGCCGAAGACGTCGAAGCCGCTCCCGAGGTTGGCGCTCGTAGCCGGCGCCCGGACGACGACCATACCGCCGGATGCCGGAGGTGGCACAAATAGGTAGCGACCGCCGGGTATGGCCACCCGGCGCTGGAGGCACAACTGACAAATCGCGCGCCCGGCTCGATGGGCACGATGATCGGGATCGTCGGCGGCGGCATCGCCGGGCTGTCAGCCGCCCACCGGCTCCGGAAGCAGGGCCGGGAGGTCCGGGTGTTCGAGGCTAGCGATGACATCGGTGGCCTCGCCGCGACCTACGAGACCGCCGGCGATCACATCGAGCAGTTCTACCACCACCTCTCGAAGTCCGAGGAGACGATCGTGGCGCTGGCCGAGGAGCTCGGCCTCGGCGAGGCCGTCGAGTGGCGCGTCGGGAAGAACGGCTATTACGTCGACGGCGTGGTGCATCCGTTGGACACGCCCTGGGAGATCGCGGCGTTCCCGCCCCTGTCGCTCTACGACAAGTTCCGGCTCACGATGCTGACCTTGGGCATCGATGTCCGCGGCGGACGCCCGCGGTTCGATAGCTACGAGGACCTCCGGGAGTGGGAGGACGTGCCGGTCCGGGAGTTCATCGAGACACACACGACCCGCGGCGTGTACGAGCACTTCTTCGCGCCGCTCCTCGAGGCCAAGTTCGGGACCCGAGCCGAGGACGTCTCCGCGGCGTGGCTCCTCGGACGCGTGCAGTTCCGCGGCGAGCGTGACCTGCTCCGGGGGGAGATCCTGGGCTACCTCGACGGGGGCTTCCACCGGTTGATCGAGGGCCTGATCGACTCCGTCGGGCGCGAGCGGATCGAAACCGGAACCCGGGTTACCGGCATCGGCGTGGCGAACGGTGTGGTGGATACCCTCACCGTGGAGGGCGAGACGGGGACCGAGACGCACGACGTGGACGGGGTCGTGATCGCCACGATGCCGTCCGTCCTCGAGGAACTGACCGGCTACCGCTGCGGGATCGACTTCCAGGGGACGGTCTGTGCGGTCCTCAGCCTGCCGGAGCCGCTGACGAACACGTACTGGCTCAACATCGCCGACGAGGCCCGGTTCGGAGTCCTGCTCGAACACACCAACTTCGTGCCGTCGGACCGCTACGGCGGGGAGCACCTCGTCTACCTGGCGTCGTACGTCCAGGACTCCGAGGAGCTGGTCTGGCAGCTCGACGACGGGGCCCTGACCGAGTACTGGCTCGATGGCGTGGCCGACCTCTTCCCCTCGTTCGATCCCATGGACGTGAACTGGGTGGAGGTCGCGCGGAACCCGCGCACGGCGCCGATTTACGAGCGGGGCTACCTTGAGCAGGTCGTACCATACGACCTCGGCGAGGCGGTGGCTGACGGCCTGGCCTACGCGGGGATGGCCAGCCGCGCTCAGTACCCCGAGCGGAGCCTGAACGGCGGCATCGAGGCGGGCTTCGCGGCGGCGGATGTCCTGCTCGAGTGACGGCCGGCGCCGGGAACACCCGAATGGCAATCCACTTTACCCCGCGTCTCAAATCTTGCCGTTAATGGCCCAGTCGTTCGTGATCATCGGCGACGGCGTGGCCGGCAGCACGGCGGCGGAAACCATTCGTGAGGAAGACGCCGACGCCGCCGTTACGGTGATCACCGACGAAGGGGAACCTCTCTACAATCGGATTCTCACCAAGGAGTTCGCGAAGGGCAAGCTGCCGGAAGCGCCGCTGGAGATCCACGACGAGCAGTGGTACGAGGACCGTGACATCGACCTGCGGCTCGATACGCTGGTCACGAGCGTCGATCCCGACGCCCGGACCGTCCATACTCATGACGGCGAGACCTTCGAGTACGACCAGCTGTTGGTCGCCACCGGCGGCACGCCGGCGCAGCTCCCGGTTCCCAACAGCGACGCCGACGGGATCCATCACTTCTGGACCTTCCAGGACGCCCGGCACATCGCCGAGCACGCGGCCGAGGCCGACCGAGGGGTGATCATCGGGGCCGGGCTCCTCGGCATCGACTTCGCGGCGGTGTGTGGGACCCAAGGGGTCGAGGCCGACTACCTGATGCGGGGGAACCGGTGGTGGCGTTACGGGCTGTCGCTGGAGGGCGCGGAGATCGTCCACGAGGGCATGCGGGAACAGGGGGTCACGCCCGTGACGGAGGCCGGGGTCGAGTCGTTCGAGGTCGACGACGACGGCCACGTGACCGCGGCCATCGACACGAACGGGGACCGCCACCCGGCGGACTTCGTGGGCATCGCGATCGGCCTGAACTTCAACACGGAGTTCCTCCACGGAACGGCGGTCGAAACCGACGACGGCATCGTCGTCGACGAGCACATGGAGACCAGCGAACCCGGCATCTATGCGGCCGGGGACATCACCAAGTTCCACGACCCGATCCTCGGCGAACGGAACCAGAACGGCTCCTGGGGCTCCGCCAAGGAACAGGGCTCGGTCGCCGGGCGAAACATGGTAACGGGTGAAGCCACCGAGACGTTCCGATGGGTGCCCTCCTACTCCATCACCCACTTCGAGTTCCCCCTTCTCTCCTTCGGCCATCCGACGAAGGGTGACGCCGAATGCGAACGGCAGTTCGACGAGACGACCTGGCGGCGGCTCACGTTCAAGGACGGCCAGCTCATCGGCGGCGTCCTGATCGGCGATCTGGCGCCCCAGAGTGCCTACAAGACCCTGATCCGGGAGGAGCGACACGTCGTCGACCAGCAGGAAGCCTTGCTCGCGGAAACGGTCGACCTCGACGCCTTGGCCCCCGAAGCCGAGCAGTAACGCGCTCTTTCGGGCGACACTCGTCCTCCAGGCCAGGAACCATTCGAAGCGGTTTTGCGGCGGGGGTGGAGAGGACTCCGCATGAGCGACAGCGGCTCCATGACCCTCGCCTTCGAGCTGGCGGCCCTGCAAGCCGTCGCCGAGCCGAGCGAGGTGTTCTCCGACGCCCGCCGCTGGAGCGAGTACGTCGGCGTCATCTCCGACGAGCCAACATACGTCGTGACGAACTTCACCCGCAAACGGCGGATCCGGCAGGACTTCTTTTCCGGCCCGAAGGGCCGCGGCGAGTCACTGGCCGCCGTCAAGGAACAGTTCGATACGGAGCGGCACGTCTTCGTCGGGACGGACGATGCGGACGCGGCCCTGGCCGAGGAGCACGGCTGGGAGTTCCAGGCTATCGAGGACGCGGCTGACGCGGCCGGATGGACGCTCGCCGCGGCAGCCGATGAGGACGCCGAGGCGTCGGCGTCGGAGCCGGACCGCGACGACTGGCCCTGAACAGGTAGCGAGCGGTCCGGGAGGGTTTTGACGCTCGGGCCGGTCCGGTCGGCCATGTCGTTCTCGGTCGGCGAAGCTCTCCGCGACGGTTTCCGTCGGACCTTCAAGCGGAACGGCGTCCTCTTGATGATCGTCTTCGTCGGGCTCCGTGGCACGTCCGCCATCGCGGCCGATACCCTCACCCGCGCCAACCTGGAGCTGGCCCGTCAGTTCGACACGCTCCCCGGGTCCGCCGCGCCGAACGGGTTCCAGGGAATCGTGGAGACGCCGACGCCCTATGCCCTCCCGGTCGGCGTCGGGACCGCGTTCGTCCTGGCGATCGCGGTGGCCCTGCTGGCTGAGGGGGTCCGGATCGTCGCCGTTCGAACGCTCGTGAGTGATCGAACCGATACCGTCCCGCCCGACCTCGTCCGGCGGAACATCGGGCTGGCGACGCTCAACGCCTTCCTTGGCGGGATCGTCGTGCTGACGCTGACCGTCATCGGGCTCGTGGCGTTGATCCTCCCGGGACTCTTCATCGCGCTGTCGTTCTTCTTCGTGCGCCAGGAGATCGCGGTCCGGGACGTCAACTTCGTTGACGCGATGGCGGGCTCCTGGGAGCTGGCCGCCGGGCACCGCTTCGGGCTCCTCGGACTCGCCACCGCGCTCGTGCTGATCGGCCTCGTCGCCTCGATCCCGGGCTTCCTCATCGGCTTCGTCTCCCCGGGGGTCGGCTCGATCGTCGGGACCCTGACTCGAGCGGTGGTGATCGTCTTCAGCGTGGCCAGCGTGGCGCGGGCCTATGACCAACTCCGTGGCGATGAGGAGGAACCGGACACCTCGGACGACGAGCCCACCTACGAGGGCGCGCTCTCAGCCGAGGATCTGCCCCCGCCCGGAGAAGCGAGCCCGTAGCCAGTCGGTGACAGTGTGGAGCGATAACCGTTCCGACCGCACCCGCGACCCTTAACCGACCGACGAGCCAAACACGGGCCATGACGGAGCCGCGGGTGCCGGGCCGGGAGGACGGGGAGTTGGGGCTGCCGTGTGGCGAAACGGTCCACACCCACGACCTCGACCTCGGAATGCGCGCGCTGGCCTGTGATTGCGGGGCCATTCACGCGGTCGTGATGGACGTGCATCCGCCGGAGCGGTTCCTCCCGACGTTCCTGGTCGACACCCTCCGTGAGACCGTGGACACGGCCGACGCCGCCGAGCTCGGCGACTTCGGGACCCCGCATCTCATGGGGCTGGTCCTCGAGGAGTTCCCCGACGACGTGGCGGTCGCGGACGCCAGCGACGACGGCCACGTTGGCTTCGCGCTGGCCTGGGTGACTGACTTCGACGACGCGCGGCTCCACGAGATCGTCGTCGAACTGGTCGTGGAACTGATGGAGCACGCGGTCAGTCACGCCGATGAGGAGGCAGCCGTCTCGGAGTTCGAGGAACGCATGCTGGAGTTCGATGTCGGGGCCTTCGTGGAGGAATACCGGGCCGAACGGGAGTGGTCGGCCCGCGAGGTGCCGGGGGCCGAGCGCGGGTAGCGCCGGTCAGTCGTCCGCCGCTGCCCGGTCCGCCGCCTGCACCAGCGGGGGAAGCTCTTCGAGCGATTCGATCTCGTGGGCCGGCTCGTACTCGAGGGTGTAGTCCGCGCGGTGTCCCCGGCGGATGAATGCGGCGTCGATGCCGGCGGCCTCGGCCGCCGCGAGGTCGACGTTGCTGTCGCCGACGAAGACGGGTTCCTCGGCGGGTAGCGTGTCCAGGGCCCGGTTCAGGTAGTGCGGCGCGGGTTTCTTCCGGCCCATGTCTTCCAGGGTCGGCTGTCGGCCGAACACCGGATCGAAGTGGTCGGCGATCCCGGTGTGGGCGAGGAGGAAGTCGATCGTCGCCTGCTGGTTGTTGCTGACCACGGCCAGGGGGACCGGGAGATCGAGGACGGCCTCCACGTCGTCGTAGAGCGCTTTCTCGCCCCGGCGGATCGCCGCCCGTTGGGCGGCAGAGGCGTGGTTGTCCCGGGCCGCCCAGAACCCGGCCGGGTCGTCCAGATCGTACCGCTCGGCGACCCGTTGGAGCTCGGATCGGGTCGAGGCCCGGAGCCCGTCGATGACGTCATCGGGCACGTCCGACACTCCGTGTTCGTCCAGGGCCCGCCGAATCGCCCGCCGCAGCGTCGGCCCGGCCGTCGGCTCCACCAGCACGCCGTCGGCATCGAAGACGACCGCGTCGTACCCCATGGGGCCTGTCGGGAGGCGGTTCGAACGTAAAAGTCCAGCGTTCAGGCCCCGAGGACGCTGTCCGCGAGGCGCGGGACGAAGGTCCCGATGTCGGTGACCATCCCGATGGCCTGGTCGGAGCCCCGATCGACGAGCTGGGTCACGGTGGCCGGGTTGATGTCGACACACACGACCCGGGCGGTCGAGGGCAGACAGTTGCCGACGGCGACCGAATGGAGCAGCGTCGACATCATCAACACCAGATCGGCATTACGGGCCTGTTCCCTGATGGCATCTTGGGCCTCCACCGCGTCCGTGATCGTGTCCGGCAGCGGGCCGTCGTCGCGGATCGATCCCGCGAGGACGTAGGGCACGTCGTTGACGACACACTCGTACATGACCCCGCTCTCGATGACGCCCTCTTCGACGGCCGCCTCGATGCCCCCGGCGCGGATGATCTCGCTGATCGTGTAGATGTGATGTTTGTGCCCCTTCCGCGGGTGTTCGAGGGTTTCCACGTCCATCCCGAGGGAGGTTCCGTAGACGTCGCGTTCCAGGTCGTGGACCGCGAACCCGTTCCCGGTCGAGAGCGCGTCCACGTAGCCGGCCCGGACCAACCGGGCGAGGTCCTCCCCGGCCCCGGAGTGAATCAACGCGGGGCCGGGCACGGCGAGGATATCCCCGCCCTGTTCTTTCGTCGAGACGATGGCGTCGGCGATGTTCTCGATGAGCGACAGGGACGGCCGCTCGGAGGACACCCCGCCCTGCATGAACCCGAACGGGCCGCTCGAATCCCGGGGCCGTTCCGGCGGGTTGACCTTGATGCCGGCGTCGCCGGTGACCACGAGGTCGCCGGCTTCCACGGCGTTCAGGACCTTCGTGGAGGCGCTGGGCTCTTCGGGGTCGACCACGATCGCCACGTCCATCTCGATGTTCTCGACGTCGAGCCACTCTCCTTCGTGGCGAATCTGGGTCGGATGATTGGTGGTCGAGTAGAACCCGCGGGGGACTACCTGATCGGCCGGCGCGGGCTCCAGCGAGGCGTCGACGGGATCCGAGAGGTTCGCGCCGATCTGATGGAGCTCGTGGAGGATCGGCTGTAGCTGGTCGTCGCTCTCCGCGCTGACATCCATCCGGCAGTAGCTGACCTCGTCCTTCCGGGTCCCCACGTCGAACTGCTCGACGTGAAAGGACCCGCCCATGTCCATCACGACCCCGAAGGCCTGCTCCATCATGCCCGAGTCGATGATGTGGCCCTCGAGCTCGACAGTCCGCGACGCGGTCATGACCCGGGAGACGGCCACGGCCGGCTTGAGCGTTCCGGGAGCGCCGTGGCCGCGGGCGGCGGGGAAGTCTCTTTGCCGTCGGCGGGTCTACGCACGATCGGCCGATGACGAGACCGGCGGTTCCGAGCCTTGTCCCGGGCGATGAGGAACCCTATGAGTACCGAGGCCACTCCTCCGGACCAGCGGTGCCGTAGAGCTCTGCGGGCGGCCATAGCTGATTTCCCCGCGATCGCGACGCAGGGTCCGAGCGAGGAATTCAACTGCCTCCGAACGGTATTCTCCCGAGTGGAAGCCACGCCGCCCGGTCCGAAGGGTGAACCGTTGTTCGGCAGTAGCCGGCGGTACGCGGAGGACCCGTTCCGGTTCCTCTCGGCCTGCGAGCGGGCCTACGGCGGTGTCGTGCAGTTCGACCTCGGGCCGATGGACACGTACCTGCTGACCGAGCCCGATCACGTCGAGCGTGTCCTGGTCGGGGAGGCGGACCGGTTCAGGAAACCGGAGTTCCAGGACGACGCGCTCGGCGACCTGCTGGGCAAAGGGCTGTTGCTCAGCGAGGGACAGACGTGGCGCGAACAGCGCCGGCTCGCGACGCCGGCCTTCCAGATGGACCGCCTGACCGGCTTCGCCGACGACATCGTCGGCCACAACGAGCGCCTGCTCGAGAACTGGAGCGAGGGCAAGCTGGTCGACGTGGAAGAGGCCATGACGCGGGTGACTCTCGCGGTGATCACGGATCTGATGCTCGGCACCGACCTCGCAGACGAGCGGATCCGAACCATCCGGGAAGCCCTCGAACCGCTGGGCGCGCGGTTCGAACCGGACCCGGTGCGCTTCGCCGCGCCCTCGTGGCTGCCGATGCCGGGGGATAGCGAGTACGACACCGCGGTGGAGACGATGGAGTCGGTCATCGAGGCCATCGTCGCCGACAGACGCGGCAGCGAGGGCGACCCAGAGACGGACGAGGGCCCGGACGACTTCCTCTCGATCCTCCTCCGGGCCCAGGCTCGCGGCGAACAGACCGACAAGCAGATCCGCGATGAAATGATGACGATGCTGCTGGCGGGCCATGACACCACGGCCCTGACGCTGACCTACTGCTGGTACCTCCTCTCGGAACACCCCACGATCGAAGCGCGACTCCACGAGGAGCTGCAAACCGAGCTCGAGGGTACGCCGCCGACGATGGCCGACGTGCCGTCCCTCGATCTCGTCGAACGGGTGGTGAACGAGTCCATGCGGCTCTACCCGCCCGTCTACGCGATGTTCCGCGAACCCGAGGAGGCGGTGACGTTCGGGCAGTACACGGTCCCGGCGGACGCGACGATCATGCTCTCCCAGTGGGCGATGCACCGGTCGGACCGGTTCTGGGACGACCCCGAGCAGTTCGATCCGGACCGGTGGGCCGGCGAGGACGACCGCCCGCGGTTCGCCTACTTCCCCTTCGGCGGCGGCCCCCGCCACTGTATCGGCAAGCACCTCGCGAAACTGGAGGCGAAGCTCATCCTCGCGCGGACGGCCCAGGAGTACCGGCTCGAATACACGCGCGAAGACGAGCCCGATCTCCGACCCACGCTGACGATGCATCCGCGCGACGGGATGCCGATGCGGGTACACGAACGGTAGCCGGCGGCCGGGCCGGTGTATAACATGCACGACGTCTTGGTTTCGGGTCGTAACCCATCGCTTATTCCGTCAGCTGCTGTCTTTTTGCAGTAGGGTTACCCCATGACTGGAAAGCAGATCCTGCTCCTGGCCGGTGATTTCGTCGAGGACTACGAGATCATGGTCGCCCAAGAGGCGCTCGAAGCCGTCGGTCACACGGTGCACACGGCGTGTCCCGAGAAGGCCGCCGGCGAAACGGTCAAGACGGCGATCCATGACTTCCGGGGCGACCAGACCTACATGGAAGTCCGGGGGCACGACTTCGAGCTGTCGCACACCTTCGAGGAGATCGAACCCGCGGAGTACGATGCGTTCATCGTGCCCGGTGGTCGCGCGCCGGAGTACCTCCGAACCTACGAAGGCGTCCTCGAAGCCACGCGCCACTTCTTCGAGGCGGACAAACCGGTCGGGGCTATCTGTCACGGCCCGCAGGTCCTCGCCGCGGCTGGCGTCCTCGAGGGCCGTGAGATCACTTCCTATCCGCCGGTCCGGTCAGAGGTGGAAGCGGCGGGTTGCACCTGGGTCGATGGCGTCGTCCGGGACGGCAATCTCCTGACCGGCCGGAACTGGTCGGACCTCTCCGACTGGCTCGCGGAGTTCCTCGAGATGCTCGGGACCCAAGTCGAGCACGGCCGACACGAGCCCGCGGCGGCTGACTGATCGGCCATCGAATTCGCCAGGATCCGTGCACGCGGGACGCCGAGCTGCGGTCTCTCCGCGTGCTGGATGCCTGGTTCTCGGAGGACTGCTTGTTGAGATCTCGAGTCTGGGCCCCATGACACCACCCTCCGGGGCTGCACTCTTATCGGGCGGCCCATGCACCTCCTACTGGCGATCCGGGAGGAACCGTTTTGCGGGCCCTCCCCGAATCAGTCCCATGGACCGCCTCGAGGCGTCCCTGAACGAGGTGCCGATCATCGATAAGGGCGGCTACTTCTACCTGGTGCACCCGATCAGCAACGGCGTCCCGATGCTGGAACCGGAGCTCCTGCGGGAGGTCGTGGTGGGCGTCATCCGGCGCGCCGACCTCGACGTGGACAAGATCGTCGCCCCGGAGGCGATGGGTATCCACCTCGCCACGGCCCTCACGCTGCAGACCGACATCCCGCTGGTCGTCGTCCGCAAACGGGAATACGGGTTGGACGGCGAGGTGGGGATCCGAAAATCAACGGCGTACTCGGAGTCCGAGATGTTCATCAACGACGTGGACGCCGGGGACCGGCTGCTCATCGTCGACGACTTCCTCTCGACCGGCGGCACGCTCCGCGGCATCTGTGACGCCCTGGACGAGATCGGTGCCGAAATCGCTGATATCGTCGTCGTTCTCCGGAAGGTCGGCGAGACCGCGTTGGACGATTCCCCACACGAGGTCAAGAGCCTCCTGGACATCACCGTGGACCGGGACTCGGTCACCGTTCACTGACCGGAACTGGGTCCTGGCAGGCAACAAACGGCGCCGTGGCCGACTGGCGTCGGGTTGGCTGCCTGAAATATGGCATCGAAAACCCGGCGCAAACGACTCGAGTTCCGTGATACCACGACTCGCGGAAGGGTTATCCCGGTGACACCCCTCCGCTAGTACGCAATGGTAAGCGGAAAGGTTGACTTCTTCAACAACTCTGGCGGCTACGGCTTCATCACGACCCCCGATTCGGACGACGACGTGTTCTTTCACATGGACGACGTCGACGGCCCCGACCTGGAGGAAGGCACGGAGCTCGAATTCGAGATCGAACAGGCCCCGAAGGGCCCGCGCGCGACGAACGTCGTCCGCGCGTAAGTCCGGACCCGACCGGGCGTCGCGGTGACGTCCACGCGTTCCTGACTTCTCAAACAACTTCCCACTCCCCCGAGCGATAGCTCTCCGAGCTGGATGTGATCCGGACACGAAGTAGCTCCCGCGAAAGAGTCTCACTGCTCAGCCGCCGGTCACCGACTGTTCACAGCGAGCCAAAATAGGCGGTTATTCGATATGCCCTTCACGCCGGAGCTGATCGGCGTCCTGGGAGGAGTAGCGCCACTCGATGTTGGCTTTCTCGTCCTGCCAGTCCCACGGCTCGACGAGGACGACGTCGCCCTCCTCGATCCAGGTGCGGTACTTCATCCGGCCGGGGATCCGGCCCATGCGATCGACCCCGTCCGCACACTGCACGCGGACGTGGTTCCCCCCGTTATGCTGGGTCACGACGGCGAAGAGTTCGCTGTCGTCCGGCATTCTGAGGTCCCGTCGTTCCGACTGCTCTTCGCTCACACGTGAGGATCGGGGCCCAGCCGGATAAGGCGTTGGAGATCCGCGCTACCACGCCCCACGGTCGTGGCTGACGCGAGCCGGCCGGCCCTCAGGAGAGTTCCAGCGTCTCGATCTCGACCGGGGCGTCCTGGAGTCGGTAGTCCGGGTCCTCGTGCTCGACGATCCCGAGCCGTTCGAGATGGTCGAGGTGGGCCCAGGCCTCGCCGGGGCCGTGCATGATGTGGATGGCCTCGAGCTCCCCGAACAAGTGGTCGCTGACGGTCCAGGCATCGGCCGGGCCGTGCTCCCGCAGGACGTCGATCACGCGCCGGGTCCGGTCGCGGTGGTGATCGAGGATCGTCCGCGCTCGCGCCTCGGGATCGTCGATCGGGTCGCGGTGGCCGGGCCACACCCGGTCGAAGTCGCGATCGATGAGCCGCTCCAGCGAGCGGGCGTAGGTCGCGAGCGGCGCGTCGACCCGCACGTCGGCGCCACCGATGTTCGGGGTGTAGACCGGAAGCACGGCGTCGCCAACGAATGCCTCTGTGCCGTCAGCGAACGCGAAGGTCGAAAGGCCGGCGGTATGCCCGGGGACGTGCACGACCTCGAGTCGTGAACCGCCGACTTCGATGACGTCGCCGTCGTCGAGCGGCGTCACTTCGGCCGGGTCACCGGCCCCCGGCCGGCTCGCCTCGAAGAACGCCTCCAGGTCCGCCTGCTTGTCCGCCGGCATGCCCCACTCGGCCATGAGCTCCTGCTGTGTCGCTTCGAGCGCCGACATGGCATCGTCATCGTGCCTGATGATGTCCGCGTCGTCCGTATGCGCATAGACCGTCGCGTCGCTGGCGGCCTGGATCTCCCCGGCCAGGCCAGCATGGTCGTAGTGCCAGTGGGTCAAAACGATGGTATCGAGGTCGGCAAAGCTGTAGCCGAGGCGGTCTAGTTCCGCCGACAGCTGCTGCCGGATATCGGGCGTCGAGATGGCGGTGTCGATGAGCCCGACGTCGTCGCCGTCCGTGAGCAGGTAGACGTTGTTGCGGCCCTCGAATTCGCGGTTCCCTAAGGCGATGCGCTCCACGCGACCCGGTACTTTACTGGGGCCTAAATGGGTTCTGACTTACCGGACCAGCCGCCGGCTCTTCTGGCGACGGTGGGCCTGAGAGGGCGAGGTACTCGCCTGACTGAGCTCGGCCAGAACGGCCGCTGTGGTCGGGGACAGTCCGGACCCGCTTCGAGCACTCACCTGTCGGACGGCGCGGGCCGAGCAGATCGAGTCACGCGTCGTCAAGCCACGCCGGGTTCGCGCGCGGCGGGCTGAAGACGTCGATCCCGAGAACGGGCTCCTCGCCCCGGTTCTCCGCGGCATGTGGTTCGTCGCCGGTCAACAGATAGGACTCGCCGGCCTCCACCGTGCGTTCGCCATCATCCGGCAGGAGGAACGTGAGCTCGCCGGCGTAGATGAAGCCGGCCTGCTCGTGGGGGTGGGCGTGCTCAGGCACGACGGCCCCCGGCTCGATATTGAAGTGTTGGACGCTCATTCGCTCGCCGACGGCCAGCTGGGTGAGTTCGACGTCATTCACGGCCTCGACGGATGGCTCGGATGTACGACTGACGAGGTCCATGGTTGCGCTCCGGGTCGAGAGGCCGTGGTTCTTGGGGCCCAGCGGCGGGTCGCGTTACCCCTCGTCCCCGGCGACCGAGTGGAAGGCCGCATCGCCGTGGGCCGCCTCCAGCCTGGCCTTGACGTCGCTGGAACTGGTGACGCCATCGGCCGGCCCCGGACCGATCCGGACCACCTCCACGTCCGGGAATCCGGCCGCGGCGAGGTCCGTCTCGAGCGTGTCCGGGTCGAACGATTGGTCGTGACCGAGCGTGATCAGGTCGGGCCCGAGAGCGTCGACGCTGTCGAAGAGGTCCTCCTCGGAGCCCAGGACGGCCTGATCGACACACTCGAGCGCCTCGACGACGCGCCGCCGGCTCTCCTCGTCCATGAACAGGTTCTTGCGGCGGCTGACCCGGATATCGCGGGCGATGACGACGACGAGTTCGTCGCCGTGAGCTGCGCTGGCCTCGAGGTAATGCACGTGGCCCGGGTGGAGGATATCGAAGGTGCCCTGGGCCATCACGCGCGCCATGGCGGAGGGTTGTGAGGCGACCCTCATCAGCGTAGCCCTTTCGCCCGCCGTGATCGCGTCCTGGAGCGGTGCAGACCTGCTGCCGGAAACGGAAACCTCAAGTATCCGACGATTATTCCCGTGACTGAGGGAATTATCGTATGGAGATCCCCGACGAACTGCTCTGTCTGTTTAGTGCCCGAATCGAAACCCGCGATGGCTCTCATGTCATTGAGGTCCCCGACGCCGAGTTCGACATGGGCGACCTCGAGGCCGGCTCTACGTATCGGGTCGCGCTCCTTCCCGGCGGCGATACCGAGTCGAGTAGCCCCGCGCCCGCTCAGGGAGCGCCCGGCCGGACTGATCACCGGGAACCGCCGGTCGAGGTGGGCGACGTCCACGAGGTCGAGATCGAGAACCTGGGCGATCAGGGCGACGGGATCGCCCGGGTCGATCGGGGCTACGTGGTTATCGTCCCGGATACCGAAGTCGGCGACCGGGTGACCGTCGAGATCGAGGACATCCACACGAACTTCGCCATCGCCAGCGTGGTCGAAAACTACGACGTCTGAGGCCCGGCCGGACTCTTCGCGGTCTCAGCGCGGTCGATCCGTCCGATTCGAACGGTGGCCGCGTCCGAGCTATGAACCGGCCGCGCTGGAGGTACGCACCACGGCCGTGCGACGGTTGATCAGGTGGTCGCGCAGGTCACCATCGGCCAGCAGCTCGACCGCCCGCTCGGCCCGCCGTTGGGTGTCCGCCGCGATGACCAGATCGTAGTTGCGGGCTGGCGCCCGGATCACGATGATGCCCCGGGTCGCCGAGTTGTACCCCCTGACCTGCACTTGGCCGTCGGATACCGAAATGCCGGTTTGAAGCTGTCCCCGGCGCTCGAGGTACCCGAACGTGGTCACGAGGATGTCGGTCCGGTTCGGGGAGACGGCGCGGCGCTGGAGTTGGAGAGTGGGCTCGCTACTCTCCTGACGCAGGTCGGCCGCGAGCTTCTGGGCCGCATCCACCAGGGCTGGGCTGGTGTAGCGGATGGATGGGTCGGCCGAAACGAAGGTCGGATACGCGTAGAGCGTTCGGCGTTTCTCCCCGGCAACAAGGAACCGCGCGACGTTACGCACCAGCTTGTTGTTGTCCTCGACGTTGAAGTTGCCACGGCGGAGGAACGTGCCGTCGGCCAGCGCGAGGACGTTCCCGTTCACCGCCGCTACCGAATAGGTCCCGGGATCGTCGGTCCGGGAGGAGCGGGTGCCCTCGGTCGCCTGTAAGAGCGGCTGGCCATCGCGGACATTGATCTGCGTCGCGGCGTAGAACGCGGTCCGGGAGACCCCGTTCGTGAGGCGGTGATCCCCGACCGGTTCGGCGAAGACGTTCTGGTGATTGCCGTCGTTCTCCGCCATGTTGAACAGATGGGCTTCGCCGAACTCGAAGCCGAACCGGGACGACAGCGGGGTCAACCGATTGACTCGGATCCGCAGGCCGAAGCCGGCGAAGTCCAGGGTCGTCGGTTCGCCGATCAGCAGCAACCGGCCGCCCCGGTCCACGAACGTCTCCACCCGGTTGACCTCGTCGTCCGTGTAGCCGACGCTGGGATCGATCACGATGAACGCGTCGGCCCGGGTCAACGACCGATCGAAGTCGTCGTCGCCTTCGAGCAGATCGATCTCGTAGCCGGCCGAAGTGATGGCGGCCAACAGCGGCTTGATCTCGCTCTGGGACATCCGGTTCCGATGGGCGATATCGACCAGGACCACGCCCGAGTCCGCGCGTTGTTCGACCGCTAACTCGCCGTCAGCCGGCGCTTCCTCCGGCAGCTGTTCGTCGAGGTCGTAGTCGGGCGTCGCCGGCTCCTCGTCCTCCATCAACATGCCCGGCCCCACCGTGCTCGCGAGGACCACGACGATGACGGTCACCAGCAGCACCGCGCCGCGAAGCCACTTACCCCGAGGCAGCCGTGCCATTGGCGCTCACCCCCTGGGTGACGACAGTACCGTTGGAACCTGAGTCGGCCAGGGCGGACCGAACGACAGAGCTCGGCAGCATCACGATCGTTGGCGCGACGGACTCCTCCGGCGCGGTCACGAAGTACCGCGGGCTCACGAGCTCCTTCTGCTCGGCGTTCGACGTCACGTACGCCGAGCGGGTGATGAACGTCACCGTTCCCGAGTAGCCCAAGGTGCGAACGTTCCACCGGCCGAGATCAGCCATCTCGGCCGCTCGGCGGATGGCGTCCTCGATCCCGCCGATACGATCGGCAAGCCCGTTATCGACGGCCTCGGCTCCGGTGTAGAGTTTCGCGTAGCCGACTTCCTCCGCGGTAAGCTCCAACTGGTCCCCGCGCCCGTCGACGACCGCGCCGACGAACGCGTTCTGGATGGCTTCCGTCTTGTAGAACCACTCGCGCTGATCCGCGCCCGTCAACTTGTTCGGCCCTGAAGTGATGAGCCGATCGAGCGGCGGGACTGATTGTGGGGCGACGAAGATCACGCCGACGCTGCCGACCAGCGAGGCCGGCTTGACGAAGATCT
>CAZKPC010000002.1:87057-92034 GCA_964554565.1 uncultured Halobacteriales archaeon | reverse complement strand
AGGCCATCGTGCCGACGCACGGCCACCTCGACCACATCGGGGCCATCTCGAAGCTCGCGCATCGCTACGATGCGCCGGTCATCGCGACGCCATATACCATCGAGCTGGTCAAGCAGGCGATCCAGTCGGAGGACAAGTTCGGCGTCGAGAACGACCTCATCAAGATGGATTCGGGCGAGACCACCGGGGTCTCGAGCAAGCTCGATCTGGAGTTCGTCAACGTCACCCACTCCGTGATCGACGCGATCAATCCGGTCCTCCACACGCCGGAGGGCGCAATCGTGTACGGCCTCGACAAGCGGGTCGACCACACGCCCGTGGTCGGCGATCCCATCGACATGGACCGGTTCCGCGAGCTGGGCCGGGAGGGGGACGGCGTCCTCTGCTACATCGAGGACTGCACCAACGCCAACAAGAAGGGCCGCACGCCCTCCGAGTCGGTCGCCCGCGCCCACCTCAAGGACGTCATCTACTCGCTGGAGGACTACGACGGCGGCATCGTCGCCACGACGTTCTCGAGCCATATCGCCCGCGTGACCAGCCTCGTCGAATTCGCCAGGGACATCGGCCGGCAGCCGGTGCTACTGGGCCGGTCGATGGAGAAGTACTCGGGGACCGCCGAGCGGCTCGACTTCGTCGACTTCCCCGGCGACCTCGGAATGTACGGCCACCGCAAGTCGGTCGACCGGACCTTCCAGCGGATCATGAAGGAAGGCAAGGAGAACTTCCTCCCCGTGGTGACGGGTCATCAGGGCGAGCCACGGGCGATGTTGACACGGATGGGCCGCGGGGAGACGCCCTACGAGCTCGACGACGGGGACAAGGTCATCTTCTCGGCCCGGGTCATCCCCGAGCCGACCAACGAGGGCCAGCGCTATCAGTCCGAACAGCTGCTGAAGATGCAGGGCGCCCGGATCTACGACGACGTCCACGTCTCCGGCCACCTCAACCAGGAGGGCCACTACGAGATGCTGCAGGCCATCCAGCCCCAGCACGTGATCCCGGGCCACCAGGACTTGGCCGGCCAGTCCGGCTACGTCTCGCTCGCGAGGAACGAGGGGTACAAAACGGGCCGCGATCTACACCTCTCGCATAACGGGAACCGCATCCAACTGGTCGAGTAAGATGCCCGAGGGGGCCGAGGCCCGGGTCCGCGCCGCGATCGAACCCCGCCGCGAGGCCGTGAACCAGGCCTTCGATGAGGCCCTCCCGGTCGTGCCCCCGGAGCGGCTCTATCGAGCGTCCCGCCATCTGCTGGAGGCGGGCGGGAAGCGACTGCGCCCGGCGATGGTCCTGCTCGCTGCGGAGGCGGTCGCCGACGTCGAACCGGGGAGCGAGGCCTACGAGGCCTTCCCGGACGTCGAGGGCGAGCCGATCGACGTGATGGCGGGCGCCCTCGCGATCGAGATCGTCCACCTCTTCACGCTCATACACGACGACATCATGGATCAGGACGATCTCCGGCGTGGCGTCCCGTCGGTCCATCGGGCCTACGACCTCGAAACGGCCATTTTAGCCGGAGACACGCTGTATTCGACCGCCTTCGAGGTCCTGCTCGAGGCCGGGCCGCCCGCCGGCCGGACGGTCCGCGCGCTCCGCCTGCTGGCCCGGACGTGTACCGAGATCTGTGAGGGCCAGGCCCACGATGTCTCCTTCGAGGACCGGACGGACGTGGCGACCGACGAATACCTGGAAATGATCCGGTTGAAGACCGCGGTCCTCTTCGGGGCCGCGGCATCGATGCCGGCGATCCTTCTCGGGCATGACGACACCGTGATCGACGCCCTGCACTCCTACGGGCTCAAGGTCGGGCAGGCGTTCCAGATCCAGGACGACGTCCTCGATCTCACGGTCCCCTCGGACGAACTCGGGAAGCGGCGCGGCAGCGACCTGGTCGAGCACAAGCAGACCCTGATCACGGTTCACGCCAGACAGGCGGGGGTGGCCGTCGACGAGCTCCTGCCGGACGACGAGGTCACCGCGGCCGATATCGACGCAGCCGTGGCCACCTTGGAGGACGCCGGGAGCATCGATTACGCCCGACAGACCGCCCGGGAACTCGCGGCCGAGGGCATCGCGGACCTCCAGGCCTTGCCTGATACCCAGGCCCGGAGCCTCCTCGATGACGTCGGGAGCTTCTTGGTCGAGCGCGGCCACTGACCGTGGGACCGGATCGCCGCCGCTTCCTCGGGTTGGTGGGCCTGGGGATCACCGGCTTGGCCGGCTGTGCGAGGGGTCCAGTTGACGAGTCGGCCTCGCCGTCCGACGGATCGACGCTGGGGTCAGACTCACCGGCACCACCGCCATCAGAGGGACCGTTCGGGTTCACGCATCTCCGCCCCGATGGGAACCGCGTCCTCGACGGCACGGGCTCGCTGCCGGAACGGCCGTTGACCCGGGAACTCGATATGGAGCCGACCTGGCTCGTGGGCCTCCCGGCCGCGTCCGGGTCCAGGTGGATCGCCGTCGGGGCTGATGGCAATACGGTTGGGCTGCGGGTGATCGACGGTGCCATCGAGGAGGCCGAACCGGCACCCGCCGACTTGCCACCGGGCGTCCCGCCGGTACTGGCACCCGGGGAGCCGCAGCCGCGCCTCCTCGCTCCCCCGCTCGAGAGCGCCTCGACACTCACCCATCCGTTCCCGCTCGGCGACGGCCGAAGCCTGGTCGTCGGCCGCGACGGCGACGTGCTGCTCTGGGACGGCGAGCTGGTCGAGCGGTTGTCGGCCTCAGTGCTCCCCGACGCTCGGTTCCTGCGGGTCACCGAGGGGACCTATGCCGTGCTCGCTGGAGCGACCGATCGATACGACCACGGGGCCCTGGGTGACGACACCGAAGCAGGGGCGCTGCTCCTCCTGGAGGTCGGGGAGGGCCTCTCGCGGCGGGCCCGGATCGGTTTCGAGGGCCCGGTCGCTGAGGGGCTCCAGCCGATCGCCGCCGGGTTCCAGGGGGCCGCCGAGCCCGTTCTCCTCGTTACATTGACCGATAGGACCGACGGCGCGCGGCTGGCGGCCTTCGACCTCGAGGGGCAGCGGGTCGCGACGGGGCCGAGTGTCGGGACCGGGTTCCGCTGGCGCCACCAGCTCTGTCTCGCGCCGTTCGGGCCGGACGGGACGCCGGAAATCGCCGCCGTGAAGACGCCGCATATCGGCGGCATCGTCGAGTTCTACCGGCGGCGGGGTGACCGGCTCGAGATCGTGGCCGAGGCCGGGGACTACGCCTCCCATACCTTCGGCTCTCGGAACCTGGACGGCGGCCTGGCGGCCGATCTGGACGGCGACGGGACCGTCGAGCTGTTGTTGCCGACCCAGTCCCGCGACACGCTGCGGGCCCTCCGTCGAACGTCGAACGGTCTCGAGACCGCCTTCGAGCTCCAGGTTCCGCCCCGGCTCTCGACCAACGTGGCGGGCCTCGATACTGGCGACGGGATCCTTCTCGCGGCCGGAACAACGGACGGGACCGTCCGCGTCTGGTCCTAACGCTCGGCCGCAACGTTAAACCCTGATGCTCCGAACCGCCGTCAGAGACTGGTATGGACGATCTCGAGATCCGGCTCCGCTGTACCGGCTGTAACGCCTATCGGACGTTCGAGCGGCCCGACCGGGGAACCGACGTCGTCACCTGTGCCGACTGCGGCAAGCGCCATTCGACGGATAGCCTGTACGCCGTCGATCCGTCGGATCCGCCGTCCTTCGACGACGCCGGCTGAGTCGCGGCGCCGAACCCGAATCGCTTTTCCCCCGGCTGGGGTAGGTCGGGTTGATGAACGACGCCCTGGCCGACCGGATCCGCGAGGCGGCCGAGCGCCACGCCCTCTTCAACGCGCTCAAACACGACAGCGACGCGCAGGTCGGGGCGGTCATGGGTCCGTTGCTGGGCGAAAACCCCGAGTTCCGGGAGCACGGCGACGAGATCCCTGACCTCATCGGGCCGGTGGTCGGCGAGGTGAACGAGCTCGATACCGACGAGCGGCGGGCCCGGCTCGAGGAGCTCGCCCCCGAGCTCGTCGAAGCGCTCGACGCCGAGCCGGAAACGGACGAACAGGCGCTTCCGGACCTGCCGAACGCCGCGGAGTACGAGGAGATCCGGATGCGTCTGGCGCCCAACCCGAACGGCCCGTGGCACCTCGGACACGCCCGAATGCCGGCGGTGATCGGGACCTACAAGGAGCGCTACGACGGCTGGTTCGTCTGTCGGTTCGACGATACCGATCCGGAGACGAAACGGCCGGACCTGGCGGCCTACGACCAGATCCTCGAGGACGTCGAGTATCTCGGCTTCGAGCCCGACCGGGTGATCCGGGCCTCCGACCGGCTGGAAACCTATTACGAGCACGCCCGTGAGCTGATCGAGCTCGGCGGCGCCTACACGTGCTCCTGTCCGGCCGCGGAGTTCTCCGCCCTGAAGAACGACGGCGAGCCGTGTCCGCATCGCGAGAAGGAGGCGGAGACCTCCCGGGAGCAGTTCGATGCGATGGTGGCGGGTGACTACGCGCCGGGGGAGATGGTCCTCCGGATCAGAACCGACATCGAGGCCCCGAACCCGGCGCTGCGGGACTGGGTCGCCTTCCGCCTCGTCGGGACGCCCCACCCCCGACCGGAAGCCGCCGACTACCGGTGCTGGCCGATGCTCGACTTCCAGAGCGGGATCGACGACCACTTGCTGGGGATCACCCACATCATTCGCGGGATCGACCTCCAGGACTCCGCCCGGCGCCAGCAGTTCGTCTACGACGAGTTCGGCTGGACGTATCCCGAAGTGCTCCACTGGGGCCACGTCGAGGTCGACGAATACGACGTCTCCTTGTCGACCTCGCGGCTGCGTGAGTTGATCGAAGCCGGCGAGCTGGACGGCTGGGACGATCCCCGTGCGCCGACCATCATGAGCGTCCGTCGGCGCGGTATCCAGGGCGAGGCATTGACCGAGGCCATGATCGAGCTCGGCACCTCCACCAGCAGTGTCGATCTCTCCATGTCG
>CAZKPC010000002.1:0-86957 GCA_964554565.1 uncultured Halobacteriales archaeon | reverse complement strand
CGAGGCCATGATCGAGCTCGGCACCTCCACCAGCAGTGTCGATCTCTCCATGTCGACGATCTATGCCAAGAACCGGGAACGCATCGACGACGGGGCCGACCGGCTCTTCTATGTGAGCGACGGGGTCGAGCTGCCGCTGGTCGGCGGGCCCGATGTCGGCGAACCGCCGGTGCATCCGGATCACCCTGATCGCGGCCGGCGGGAACTGCACGCCGACGGCGCCGTCCGGCTCGAGTCCGACGACGTCCCGCCGAACGGCCGCCGCGTCTGGCTGAAGGGCCTGGGGGGATACCGCCACACCCGCGACGCGCTCGAGTTCGTCAGCGACGACCTCGACCTCGTACGTGAGCAGGCGGTCCCCGTCGTGCATTGGGTGCCGGTGGACGGGACCCGGCGCGTCGAACTCCGGACGCCGGATGGTGACGTCGAGGGGGCCGCCGAGGCCGCGATCACGCAGTACGAGCCAGACGATCTGGTGCAGTTCGAGCGGGTGGGGTTCGCCCGCATCGATCAGCAGCGCGACGACCGAACGATCGCCTATTTCGCCCATTCCTGACCCGGGTGTCGGTGATTCGACTCACCCCGGCTCAGGGTAACCTTACCGGTATCGCTCGGCTTCCTCGGAGGCGGCATCGGAGCCGTAGGCCTCCAGGAGCCGCTGGTAGACCTGGCCGGTTGCCCGCATACAGTCCGCCCGTGAAGCGTATCCGAGGTCGTCCGCGACCCGGTCCCAGGGTGCGGCTTGCAGGACGCGCCGCACCAGCAGCCGCTCGGCCTCGGCGTCGAGGAGTTCCGGGTCGTCCGGATCGATGAGGTGGGCCGCCGCGAGCTCCCGGAACGGTCCCGGATCGACATCGAGCAGCCCCGGCCCGTAGGCCATGCCGGCGATCAGCCGCCAGTCGCGGTCCCCCAGCTCGGGATCCGTGCTGACATCGACCGAACGGAGGGCCGCGCGCACGACGTCCGGGTCGAGATCGCGGAGCGCGTCCGGGAGCTGGTTCACGACCCGGCTCGTGAACCAGGACCCGTGGTGCAACGCGATGGCGGCCCCGGCATCGGACGCCGGCCGGAGCATGATCGCGGAGTGCTCGCCGCTCTCGTCGTTCCGGGTGGTCGAGAGATGGATCGTTCCATAACCCGCTCCGGTCCAAAAGGAGAGCAGTGCTGGGGTCGCGCCGTAACCGGTCCCGAACCAGTCGACGGCCTCGGCGAACTCCTCGTGGATTTCATCGAGCAGCCGTGATCCGAGCCCACGGTTGCGGACGGCGGGATGCGTCGCGATCCGGAGGACGCGCCAGCCCACGCTGTCCCCCGCGGCCTCGTCGCGGAGCTGACTCGTCAGGACGTCCGGCAGCATGTTCCCGCGGACGCGTCCGCCCTCGTACATCTCTTCTCGAAGGGACGCAGGGAGGCCACCCTCCCGAGCCAGTAAGGCGATCGACACCACCCGATCGTCGTGGAGCAAGGCCCGGACGCGGACGTTAGGCGCGTCCAGCAGCCGCGCGAGGTCGTCCGGTTCGGTCCGGTAATGGGCGAGGACCAGGAGCCCGAACGCCTCGCGGAGCCGGCTCTCGTTCTCGACGAGATCGTCCGGAGCGAGGCGGCCGTAGTCAGCGGTCGCCGGTTCGGCGTCCGCGACGGCCTCATCGACCGCCGGCCTGGCGTCCAGCAGCAGCGCCCGGAACGCCCAGACCTCGACCGGATCACCTGGCGCGTACCGGATCGGTGCCTCGAGCTCGATATCGGTGACCGAATGGCGGCTCTCAGCCAGCGCGTCCCGGAACCGAACCGAGAACCCGCGCCCGGCGCCCTCGTAGCCATGCACGGTCGTCACGAACGCCACCCGATCGGCCGATAGGGCGGCCTCGAGCCGTGGGACGCCGAGCCCGGCGGCCTCGTCGACGATCAACACGTCCGGATCGATGTCGTCGAGGTCTCCCGGCGGCACGTAACGGATCTCGCCGCCGTTGTGGACCTGGAGCCGGCGGGCATCGCTATCGGCATCCCTCGTGACCGAGGCGTCCAGTTCCGCCAACAGCGTGTCCGCCCGGACGAAGGCTTTCCGGGCGCTCCGGTATCGCGGTGCCGTGATGGCGACCGTTACACTCCCGCGGGCTAGGCAGGCGGCCGCCAGCCCCGCCACGCTGGACTTGCCCCGGCCCCGGTCGGACTCGACCACGACGGCCTGCTCCGGTTCCGTGAGGTGTTCCAAGGCGGCCAAGGCGGCCGCTTGGTCGTCAGTCAGGCATGCGCGGTAGGCCGCTACCGGGAACGTGGCCTCGGCGGGCACCGACGGCCGGCCGGACCCCGCATGCGGAGCGGGGTCCGTCAGGCCGTCCGATCGGACCTCCTCCGCATCGACATCCACCACGGCCACGCCCTCGTGCTCGCGGAGCGTCTCGACGAAGCGAGCCCTGAAGCGGCCGGAAACGTCGTCCACGTCGAACGGCGGCACCGCCAACCGTTCGTCCGCGGGATCAGGGCGGCGATGCCAGCTCTCCAGTGGCGGGCAACAAAGCAGCATCAAGCCACCCCCGTCAACGGCCCCGATGACCCGGCCGATCGCGGTTGGCCGGAGCCCCGCGTGGGCATCGAATACCACTGCAGAATGTGTCGTTCCGAGCAGGTCGGCGGCCCGGTCCATCGGCACGCGTCGGCAGTCGAGGTCGCCGGCGTCGCCGACGTGGATCGCATCGCCGCGATCGATCCCGGCGGCGTCGAGGGCCGACCCCGCGGCGTCGAGCGTTCGACGGTGCGCCCCGGCGAGCACCAATAGCCGGCGTTCGTTAGCCGTGCTGGCCTCGTCACGGAGCGCAGCCGCCAGCTCGGCGAGCATAGCGTCACCTTGCCGCCCGACGGCAAGGGTGCACCGGTCCGACGGCATCGGCCCGGTGTCAGCCCGTCGAGCGTGCGCTCGAGTCTCACGCCGTCCGGCGTTTGAAAGCCCTTTTATGCGGCGCCACGAAATGAGCAGCTACGATCCACGTGCGGTCGATGACCCGCCCCGCCGTTAGGGACTGACGCCGGCGGGCTGGGCGAGCCGACGCGTGGAGCGGTGATCCACCATGCCAGTCTACGTCACATATGATGTCCCGGCGGACCTCCAGGAGGACGCCATCGAGGCCCTCGAGGTCGCTCGGGACACCGGCTCCGTCAAGAAAGGGACCAACGAAACGACCAAAGCCATCGAACGAGGCAACGCCGAACTCGTCGTGATCGCTGAGGACGTCCAGCCCGAGGAGATCGTGATGCACCTCCCCGAGCTCGCCGACGAGCGCGACGTCCCGTTCGTCTTCGTGGCGGCCCAGGACGATGTCGGCCACGCGGCCGGCCTCGAAGTCGGCTCCGCCGCGGCGGCGATCGTCGATCCGGGCGAAGCCCGCGAAGACGTCGATGACATCGCGGCGAAGATCGAGGACCTCCGGTAACCGATCATGAGTGCAGAGGAGGAAGAGGAGGAGGGCTCGACGCCCGCCGAGGTCATCGAGATCGTCGGGAAGACCGGCATGCACGGCGAGGCCATGCAGGTGAAGTGTCGCATCCAGGCCGGCTCCAACAAGGGCCGGATCATCACCCGGAACTGTCTCGGGCCGGTGCGGGTCGGGGACGTGCTCCAGCTCCGCGAGACGGCCCGGGAAGCTGATTCGATCGGGGGCCAGTAGATGCCACAAACGCGGGAGTGCGACTATTGTGGCGGGGAGATCGAACCCGGCACCGGCACGATGTACGTGGAAGTCAACGGCGCCGTCACCCATTTCTGCAGTTCGAAGTGCGAGAGCAACGCGGGCCTGGGCCGGGAAGCCCGCGACCAGGAGTGGACCGAGGCCGGTCGCGAGGCGAAAGCTCGAACCAAGCCGGACGTCGCCGCGGAGGAGCCGGCGGACGAATCCGAGCCGGAGCCGGCAGAGCCGGCGGCTGACCGGGAGCCGGCGGATCCGGCTCCTGACGCAGGGGTCGAAGAGGACGCCACCGGAGAAGAACCCGCGGAACCGAGCGACGATGCCGACGTCCCTGACGAAACGTCCGATGAACCGGCCAGCGAAGCGGACGAGGGAGCAGAGGCCGACGTCGAGGCTGAGTCCGACGAGTCCGAATCCACGGACGAAGATGATGAGGCCGAAGCCGACGCCGGGGACGGCGAAGCGCCGGATGAGAATGGTGGGGACACGGAGCCCGCTGAAGACGACGCTGACGATGAAGACGAGTCGGATGACCAGAAGCCGGCCGACGCCGGGGACGGGGAGTCCGAGGAATGAGCGGCCGCGAGGAGCGGACGTTCGTCATGGCGAAGCCGGACGCCGTTCAGCGCGGCCTGATCGGCGAGATCGTCTCCCGGCTGGAGGAGCGCGGCCTCAAGCTCGTCGGCGGGAAGTTCATGCGGATCGACCGCGAGCTCGCCGAGGCCCACTACGCCGAGCACGAGGACAAGCCGTTCTTCGATGGCCTGGTGGAGTTCATCACGTCCGGACCGGTCTTCGCCATGGTCTGGGCGGGCCAGGACGCGACCGCGCAGGTCCGCTCGATGATGGGCGAGACCGACCCGGCGGACGCCGATCCGGGTACGATCCGCGGCGATTACGGCCTCGATCTGGGCCGCAATGTCGTGCACGGTTCCGACACCGAACCGGGGTCCAACGAACGGGAGATCGACCTGTTCTTCGACGAGGACGAGCTGGTCGATTACGAACGGATCGACGAAGCCTGGCTCTACGAGGACTGAGTTCCGGATCGGTCACGTCCGAAGCCCCAGTTTCTTAGCACCAGCAACCCAGGCGCCACCATGGACATCGACCGGGCGCGCCGGGCAGTCGTCGCCGCCCTGATCGCGGGTGGGCTCGGCGCCACCCAGTTGCCGGCCGTCCGCGGCTTTCCGGAACGATTCGCGCCGCTGTCCGGAGACGTCTGGGAGGCCGGCCGCCGCAGCGTTCCCGATACAGTTGAAAGCCCCTACGGCCCGGCCTCGGTCAGGTTTGACGATCACGGCGTGCCGCTCATCGAGGCTCCGACCGACGAGGCCTTGGCTTTCGCCACGGGCTACGTCCAGGCCGCCGACCGGCTCTTCCAAATGGACCTCCTGCGCCGGCTCATCGGCGGGACGCTGGCTGCCGCGGTGGGCGAGCGGGCGGTGGAGTCGGACGTCTTCAACACCCAGATGGACTTCCGCGGAGCCGCCGAGGCCGGCTGGGACTACCTCCAGGACCAGCCCCACGCCGAAGTGCCGATCGCGTTCGCCGACGGTGTCAACGAGTACATCGACCGCGGGCCAATGCCGCCCGAGTTCGGCCTCCTCGGTTACGGACCCACGCCATGGACCCCGGTGGACACGCTGCTGATCGAGAAGCTGATCTCGTGGGGCTTGACCGGGTCCTTTCGGGTGCTCCGTGAGGCCGTGGCGCGGCGGTCGCTCGATGAGGAGGTCGCCGACGCGCTCTACCCTGACCGGTACGATCACGACGTGCCGATCCTCCGGGAGGGAAACGACACGGCGAGCTCGGCGGACCCCGGAGTCCCGAAAGCCGCCCCGCCGGAGGTCGGCGCGGATCTCGCCGGGTGGCTCAGCGGCTTCGAGTCGCCGGAGGGGATCGGCTCGAACAGCTGGGTGGTGTCGGGCGACCTCACGGCCTCCGGCGCCCCGCTGATGGCCAACGACCCACATCTCCAGCTGTCGGTGCCTCCGGTCTGGTACCAGCTCGGGCTCAGCACCGACTCGATGGAGGCCCACGGCGTCGCCTTTCCCGGCGTTCCGAACCTCGTCATCGGCACAAACGAGGTCGGCGCCTGGGGGTTCACGAACGCCGGGACGGAGACGATCGACTTCTATCGGTACGATATCGAGGGCGAGCGCTACCGGTACCGGGACGAGTGGCGCGAGTTCGAGACCGAAACCAGAACCGTGGAGGTGGCCGACGGGCAGGACCGAGGGGTCACGATCCGGAAGACCGTGCACGGTCCGCTCGTGCAGCGGGAGGGCCAACGCGTCGGTATCTCCTGGACGGGACACACCGCCACGGAGACGATGCTCTCGGCCTACGAACTCAACCACGCCGAAAACCTCGAGCAGGCCTTGACTGCTCTGAGGAAGTGGGACGCGCCGGCTCAGAGCTTCGTGTGGGCCGATCGTAACGGCCGGACGCTGTATTCACTGATCGGCCGCCATCCGATCCGTCGGATCGACGGCGACCGGGTGGCTGGCGACCGTATCTTCGACGGATCGGCGGGTGAGGGCGAGTGGGCCGGTTTCGAGCCGTTCGGCGTCAGCTCCTGGGAGGGGTTCGTGCCCTTCGATGATCTGCCACGGGTCGTCGACGCACCCTACGTAGCGACCGCGAACCAGCGGATCGTCGATTCGGACGCACCGTTCCTCCGGGGTCCGTACGCTTCTGGCTACAGGGCCCGGCGGCTCTACGCGCTGCTCGACGAACGGGCTGCCTCGAACCGACCGATGGACATGCCGTTCATGAAACGCCTGCAGCGGGACACCCGCGACGTTCGGGCCGTCGACGTCGTTCCCGACCTGGTGGCGGCCGCCGAGGATCGCTCCGACCTCGAGGAGGCGGCGACCACCTTGGCGAACTGGGAGTACGAGATGCGGCCGGACTCCCGCGGGGCGCTGCTGTTCGCCCGCTGGATCGTCCACTACGAGGACGCCGTGTACGAACCGGTGCTCGGGGACGCCGGACTGGACGACTCGTTCCGTTCGTCGATGCGGGTCACCCTGACGCTAGCCGAGGACAGTCGAGTGTTCGAGGGCCGCGACCGCGACGCAGTCATGGCCGATGCCCTAGAGGCGGCGCTCCAGGAGATCGAGACGGAGGGGTGGTCCGTGTACGGCGATTTCAGCCATACGGGAACCCTGGAACACCCCTTCGAGCTCGACTTCCTGGGCTATCCGTCGATCCCGGCGCCCGGGTCGGGGTTCACGTTGCGGAACTTCGCGGCTGGGAGGCCTTGGGGCAGCAGTTGGCGCCAGGTGGTCGACCTCTCTGACGGATCGGCGGAGGGCAGTCTCCCGGGGGGCAACGCCGGCGTGTTCTATGACGACCACTACGACGATCGGCTCCGGACCTGGGTCAACGGTGGCTACACCGCATTGGAAGGGCCGGACGACGGCGAGCCCGATATCACGTTCGAGGGTGATACAGGGTGAGCCTCGAAGAGACGTACGGCGGTGACGGCGTCGCCGCCTCGCTGTCGGAGCTCCGCGCGAACGAGCGCCAGCGCCGGCTCGTGATTCTCGGGGGTGCGTTGATCGGACTGGCTCTCGGATCCTTCCACTGGTTGGGGCTCGTCCTCGGTGGCGCGTTCGTCGCGCTCCCGGCCCCCTCGATCCGGCGGGGCCTCGCGTACGGCATCGGTCTCGGGGTGCTCGGGCTCCTCCTATTTGCAGCCCTGCTCGTCTCGCAGGGCGCGCTCAGGCCGGTGCTCGCCACCGGCATGGTCGGCGGCATCGCCGTGGTGATCGGCCTCGCCGCGCCGCTGCTGGGGTCCCTTGTTCGGGCCGCCGTGTAGCCGACCTCCTCAGTCGGCCTTCGCCCGGGCACCCGCCTCGATATCGCCGGCATCGAGCTGGGCTTCGACCTGTCGGGCGGCGGCGACCATGTTCGTCATCTTCTCGTAGGCGACCTCTCGGGGTAGCAGCTTCATCCCGCAATCCGGACTCACGGTCAGGCGATCCGGCGGCACGATCTGCAGCCCCTTCCGGATTCGGTCGGCGATCGTGTCGACCGATTCGACCTCGGCATCGTGGACATCCACGACGCCCAGCGCGAAGTCCTTCGAGAAGGCCGGGTCGGCGAACACGTCCAGCTGGTCGTAGTCACCGTTCGCGAGCTCGACGTCGAACTCCTGGATCGGGAAGTCGAGCAGTTCGGGGTAGATCCGGGAGTAATCGCCGTAGCAGACGTGGAGACCGACTCGGACGTCGTCCGGGATGTCCGCCACGATCCGGTCCAGACACGCCCCGACGATCTGGTGGTCGTCCACCCGTTGGGCCAACGCGGGTTCATCGATCTGGATGTAGCGGGCCCCCGCCGCGACGAGCTCCTCGATCTCCCGGTTTACGAGGTCGGCTAAAGCGTAGGCGGCGGCCTCAGTGGTGTCGTAGGCCTCGTTGAACGACCAGCGGGCGAGCGTGTACGGGCCAGTGATCGGCACCTTCACCGGCCGGTCGGCGACGCCGTCCGTGAACCGGAACTCGTCGACGAGCCAGGGGTCCTCGTAGGCGAGCTCGTGCGCGATGGAGGGCTTGTCGAAGTAGTTGTGGCCCCAGACCTTTACCGGGCCGTTGAACTGGTACCCGGGGATCCGTTCGGCGAAGTACTCGACCATCTCCGTCCGGCGCATCTCGCCGTCGACCACCACGTCGAGGCCCGCGCGTTCGTGTTCGGTCGTGATCAGGCGCGCGGCATCGTCAGCCGCTTCATCGAAGTCGTCGGCGTCGAAATCCCGCTCCGGGTCGTCGAGCCAGTCCCTGGCGCGGTGGAGCCACGTCGGCTTGGGATACGATCCGACAACGGTCGTCAGGATGAAGTGGTCGTTCGGGTGGTCCGGCGGCCGGAACCGGTCCCGCGTATCGGTCATGCGGCCACCTCCGGCCGGACCGCCGCCCCGAGGGCCTCCAGCTTCGCCTCGAAGGTCGAGACCGGCAGATAGAACAACCCCGAGTTCGGCGTCACGTAGACCCGTTGCAGCCCTTCCCCAGCCACTGATTCGAAGCGGTCGAGCTGCGCCGCGATCTCGGCGGGCGATTCGACGAGCGTGTTCTGGCCGTCGACCACGCCGAGGGCGACGCGGTCCAGCGTGCCGTGTTCGCTGATCAGTTCGGTGGTGGCGTCAGGGGCCGACACCAGGTCGTAGCCGATGGCATCGATCCCTGACTCGAGCAGCGCCGCGTGGGTGGCCGGGTCGTAGGCTCCCCAGTACGCGTGGACCACGACCTCCCCGGGGAAGGCTTCGGCCACCGCCTCGATCGCCGAGACCGCGCCCGGCCTGAGATCCTCGCCGGGCGGGTTCGTGACCAACGACGGCTCGAGCAGGAAGAGCGTCTCGGCGGCCTCGATCGCCTCCGTTTCCGCTTTGAGAAATCCGCCGATGGCCGACAGGAACGCCGGTACGTCGGCGTAGTGCTCGTTGGTGGCTAAGTCGGCAAGCGAGTACGGGCCCGGCAGGACCGCCTGAACCGTTTTCGACGTCAGCTCGGCCGCGGCCCCGAGCTCGGCCGCGACATCGCCGCTCGGCTCGAGCTCGTCCACAACGACCGGATCGCGGTAGAAGTTGTTGTTGTCGTAGTAGCGGACGATCCCGCGGGTCTCTACGGCGTCGTTGACCGCGAGCGGATGGGCCAGCATGTCGTCCCACCGCAGTTGTCCCTCCACGACGCGGTCCAGGCCGGCCTCACCCTGGGTTTCGATGACCTCCTCCCTGGCGGCGTGGTATTCCTCCTCGACAGCCGCTGGTTCGTCCCCGCTGATGAGGTCATGTTTCTGGTGGCCTTTGAGGTCGGACAGCGACTCCTTGGCCCAATCGGGCAGCGGAAACAGGCCCGGCGTCGTAGCGAGGTGTTCCGGCATATTCGGGCTAAAGACATGCATCAGTATAATAATTACTACTCACTTCTATACATTATAGTAATAAGAACTCGACGATCCGTACGCTTTCGGTCCCGCTACCGGACCAGCTTGAGGACGGTCAGGGTTTCCCCGGCGAACGCCGCGTCGTCGAGGGCCGCCGCACTGAAGCCGGCGTCCGCCGCGGTTTCGACGACGGAATCCACGCCGCTCAAACTACTCACGAGCAGGTAGACGGCGCCCCCCACGGTCAGTACCCGTTCGACGGACTCGAGGAACCGATCAATGAGTTCCCGCCCGGACGGCCCACCCGTGACTGCGACCTCGAACCACTCCGCCCAGTCAGCCTCGGACATGGCCGGGAGATAGGGCGGATTGAACACCACGACATCGAACGTGTCGGCCGCGAAGGGGGCCGTGAGGTCGCCACGGACCGCCTCCAGCCCGGCTTCCCTCGCCCGCCGACACGCCGCAGGGTTCACGTCGAGCCCGATGACCCTGGCGTCCGTCGCCGCGGCCACCTTGGCGCCGATGTATCCGCTCCCCGTGCCCACGTCGAGGACGGTGCCGGGCTCGGCTTCGGCGAGGTCCGCGACCACTTCCCCGGCGAGGACCGCGGAGTCCTCGGCCGGTTCGTAGACGGCATCGTCTCGGCCGCGAAGGTCGCCGAGCGACGCGGTGTCGTCCGGCTCGTCGGCGACCACGGCTCAGTCAGCCGCCGCGATCGCGGTCTCGAGGCGGGCCGGATCGACGGTCGCGAACCGTGCGATCGCGTCGAACCACTCGTCCGCCAGCCGGTCACCGCTCGTGATCCCCCGGGCGGGCCGGTCCCGGAGCTGGTCATCGACGAACTGCCGGGCGACCAACGCCTTCCGGCCGTCGCCGCTCTCGAGCTCCGTCTGGGCCTCCGACAGGAGCAAGGCGGCCGCGTAGACGTCATAGACGAGATCGGCCAACGTCTTGGCCTGCAGCTGGGCGTAGTCCTCATCAGTGGCCGCCAGCGTCTCGAAGGCGGCCTCAAGCTCGTCGGCCGCTGTTCGAACGGCCTCGAGCAGGTCCGATAGCAACGGATGCGTGACCCCTTCCAGATACGTCTCGAGGCGGTCCATCACCGCTACGTGGGCGCCCTCCTTGGCCATCGCGCGGAGCAGGTCCAGCGAGAGCACGTTCGACGTCCCTTCCCAGATCGGCAGCACCTGCACGTCCCGGAGCAGTCGGTGGGTGACCCAGTCGGCGACGTAACCATTGCCGCCCTGGATCTCCATCGCATAGGAGGCGACGTCGACCACCAAGCGACCCGTCCGGTGTTTGGCGATGGGGACGAGGGCGCGCATGAGCCGAAACGCCGCGTCGTCGTCATCGCGGACCGCCGCGTCGTACGCGGTGCCAGCATCGAACGTGAACGCCGTCGCGGCCTCGTGGGCGACCGTCAGTTCGACCAGATCCCGCCGCATGAGCGGGTGCTCATCGAGCCGTTTGCCGAACGTCTCGCGGTTGGCCGCCTTGATGCGGCTCTCCAGGAGGGCTCGGCCCATGGCCCCACAGGCCCCGAACGCGTTGGAGAGCCGTTCGAGGTTGAGCATCTCGGCCATGTATCGGAAGCCCCGCTCCGGTTCCCCGATCAGGTATCCCTCCGTGTCGTCGAACTCGACCTCGCCGGTCGGCACGCTCACGGTCCCGAGCTTGTCCTTGAGCCGCCGGGCGGTCATCGGGTTCCGGTCGCCCTCTCGGGTCGTCCGTGGCACGAGGAACAGCGACAGCCCGTCGGTGCCCTCCGGGGCCTCGGGCCGGCGCGCCAGCGTGAGAATCACGCCGGCATCCAGGTTCGAACAGAACCACTTCTCGCCGGTGAGCCGGTAGACGTCGCCGTCAACCGGTGCCGCGAGGGTTTCGGTGACGCCGAGGTCGGAACCGCCCTGTTGCTCCGTGAGGAACATCGCGCCCTGGAGGAGCTCGTCGTAATCCCGCGTGACCAGCCGCTCGAGATAGTCCGCGTTGCTCCCGTCATCGAACTCCTCCAGCACCAGGGCGGCACCAGCCGTCATCGCCACGGGGCAGGTCAGCCCGATATCCGCATACGACAGGAGGTAATCGTGGGCCAGATTGTGCAGCAGCGGCAGCCGGTCCTCCCGCTCGGGCGGGGCGCGGAAGCTGTCGGCGACGGCGCCCGCTTCGTACACGGCGCGCTCGTTCTCCAGTTGGGCCGGATGGTAGCTGACCTCGTTCACGACCTCGCCGTGTCGGTCGTAGGTGTTGAGCTCGGGACCGTGCTGATCGATGAGGTCCGCGTTTTCGGCGACCGTCTCGCCGACGAGCGCGCCGAAGGCCTCCAAGCGAGGTTCAGCCCAGTCCAGGTCGGTCTCGGCGTACGTGCGTTCGACCTCGGACCGCAGCACGGGGTCATGGTGCCAGAAGTTCAGACCCCGCCCGCGATCGAACCGGGCGTAATCAACGGCCATGAGCGGTGGTAAGCGCTCGGGCGAGATAAACGTGGGTTCCGAGGCCGGTCACTCGCCGTCCCGGGTTTCGGGCGACTCGATGCCGGCGGGCGGCTCCGAGCCCAGCTTGAACCCGCCGGACTCCTCGCGGCCCATCAACTCCCGCTGAGGGAACGGGATCTTGATCCCGACCTCGTCGAAGGCTTCCTTGATCGCTTTCACTACGGCCGTTTGGGCCCGCCACCGGCGCCGCGCGCTGGGTTTGTCGATCCAGAACCGGCAGTCGAGCATGATCGCGGAGTCCTCGAAGCCCTGGAGCACGACGTCCGGCTGGGGCACTGTCAGCACCTCATCGACCTCTGTCAACGCTTCCTTCGCGGTCGATTGGGCCAGGTCGAGGTCGGTGGTATAGTCCACGCCGACCCCCACGTGGAGCCGCAAGCGGCCCTTCCGCGTCCGATTGATGATCTGACTCGAGCCGACGAAGTCGTTCGGCAGCATGGCGTATTCTCCGTCGAACGTCTGGATCCGGGTGTTGACGATCGTGATCTCGGTCACGATCCCCTCGTTTTCCCCGATCGCCACCCAATCGCCGATCTCGAACGGGCGCGCGAACATCAGCACGAACCCGGCGATGAGCGACCCGAGGGTCTGGCGGGCGGCCAGGCCGATGACGATGCCCAGGAAGCCGGCGCCGACGAGCAGTCCGCCCAGGTTGACGTCCCAGAGGCCGAGGATCACGACGGTGCCCAGGGTGTAGACGCTGACCTGCGTGATCCGGAAGATGAGTTCTGTCTGGTGCTGCGTGATGGAGGTCTGCTGCTGGGTGAACTCGTAAATCGCCCGCCGAACGACCCCGGTCCCGAGATAGATCCCGATCACGAGAACCAACGTCACCGTGACCCGCGTCGCAAGCAGTGCGGGATTGCCGAACAGTCCCGTGATGGTGAGCTCCCAGAGGACGACGAAGACCCACCCGACCACCGCTAAGATCCCCAGGAGGCCGACGGCGATCGCGGCGTTGAGGGCCCGGGTAGCCTCGGCCGATTCCGCCCGGATGCGGAGCTTTCTGGCGAACACCGTGGCAACGGCCACGATCCCGAGCAGCACGAGACTGACCAACGCCTTGCCCTCGAATGAGGTGACGCCGCCGAGCAGCCAGTCGAAGGTATGGCCCGCCATCAGTCCCAGCCTCCGTGCTCGCTCGCGAGCCGGCAGATCGACGCGAAGTCGGCCGGCGTCAATCGCTCGGGTCGCCGGGACATGAGCTCGGAATCGGCGGCCGCCACAACGGCGTCAGGATCGGCGAGTTCCGAGACATGAGCGGTGTTGCGGATCGCGTTTCGCATCGTCTTCCGACGTTGGGTGAACACCGCTGTCACGAAGTCGAGGAAGCGGTCGGAATCGGGAACCGCGTACTCCGGGTCCCGCGGCCGTGTCCGGACCACGGCGCTCTCGACTGGCGGTTCGGGCTGGAACACCGACGGCGGGACGATCTCGAGGCGCTCGATGTCGGCGAAGTGGCCAGCTGTCACCGAGAGCCGCCCGTAGTCATCGGTCCCCGGCGCAGCGATCAGCCGGTCGGCGAACTCCCGCTGGACCAGGAGGACCAGCGGTCGGTGCAGCGGCAGCAGTCTGAACAGCAGCTCGCTCGCGGCGCCGTACGGCAGGTTGGAGACGCAGGCAGTGAACGGCGGCCAGTCGACCGCGAGCGCGTCGCCCTCGATTACCGTGAGCCGGTCGGCTTTGATCGCACTGGTGAACTCCTGTTGGAGGAACGCAGCCAGGCCGCTGTCACGCTCGATCGCGGTGACCGTGTCGCTCCGGGCCAGCAGCCGGTCGGTGAGCCCGCCGGTGCCTGCGCCGATTTCGAGCACGTGCGTCCGGTCGAGCGGCTCGGCGTACCCGGCGATGCGGTCCAACACACGGCCGTCCAGCAGGAAGTGTTGATCGAGCCGCGGATCACCGGCCGCGCCCGATCTCTCCAGGAGTCCGGCCGGATCCCGTTCGCCATCCGAGGGCGTGGTCGGATCGGTTGGGCCGGACCCGTTCATGGACGACGCGTACCCCTGGCCGCGCCGTAAAGTCACTGTTGGCTGACGAAGAGCTTGTACTTCACGTCCTCGTCCCGCAGCTCTTCGAGGATCCGCTCCACGATGGTCCCTTTCGGATCGTGCAGCCCGGAGACGCGTTCGTCGAGATCTTCGAGGCTCCCGAAGGGCTGGCGTTTGCGGGCGTCGAGAATATTGTCACGGAGTTTGTCGCCAACCCCCGGGAGCAGGTTGAGCTGGTGAAGCCGGACCGTCACCGGACCGGCCTCGTTGTAGAACTCGACGAACCGGTCCTCCTCGGCCTCGACCACCTCGTTGACCACGTGTTCGAGCTCCGAACGAGCCCCGCCGGAGAGGTCCTCGTACGCCATGTCCCGAGCGACCTCGACAGATGGCTCCGGCGGGTCCACCCTGACCTCGTCAGCGATGGTCAGGTTGCCTCCGTCGTTGAGCACGAGTTCCAGCAGGCGGAAGGTGGACGTCTCGATCGCCTCGGCGAGCGGGGACTTCTGATACTGCGGCCGATCGTCGTCCGGCCGGCCGTGCGGCAGCACGTCCAACACCACGGCGGTGCGGGGCTCCGACCCGTCGTCCACGCTCATGAACTCGTATAGGCGGAGGACTGCCTTAAACAATCGGCGGCGATAGCGGCCAGTCTAGGCGTATTGTGCGACGATGTCCAGGATCTCGTCCAGCTCGTCACCGTCGAGCGAATAGCGCTGCTGGGCGAACACGGCCCGCAACTCGTCCCGGGAGCGGGGGAGCAGGTCGGCGATCTTGTAGGCGGTCTGTTCGTCGACTTTCTCGACCCCCTCGAGTTCCTCGACGAGTTCCCGGGACTCCTCGGGCTCGAGGACGGCGAACCGGTTGGCGTGGTCGATCGTGCGGGCGAGTTCGTACGGCAGCTCGCGGTCCTCGTCCAGCGCCCGCTCCTCTTCGATGTCGGAGAGGAGCTCTTTCACCTCGGCGACGGTCAAATAGTCCTCGTCGAGGGTCTCCTTGAAGATGGTCATGGGTCGACTGAGATCGGCTGTTCACTTAAACCGGTTGAAGGAATGCGGGACCCCATCGTCGTTGATGCTCCCAATCCGTGCACGCGCAAATGGCTTTCGAAAGGGGCTGAGCCGACTACCAGCGTGTCGCGTGACCGATCGGGCAGCGGGGGTTACTGCCGCCGGAGATGGGCGGGTTTGGCGATGACGGTCTTCGTTTTGCCCCGGTCGGTGATTTCGATCCGGTACGCGGCGCCCTGCTCGTCGATGATCTCGCCGGTATGGCCGTTGAACCGCGGATGAAACCGGCCGTCAGCGACGCTTGGATCCAGCTTCAGATGGACGGATTCGCCGGGTTCGAACTCCTGGACTGCTCGCTGGGGCGGCGACGTGCCCCGCTCCCGCGGCGAATTGGAGAGTTTCTCCCGCGATCCTTGCCGGGGACCTTTGGAATTGGGCATTGTTATTGACCAGTTTTGCTCGCAGGCGCACATAAACCACTCGTTCCGGGCGCCCGAATCCCACACGGGGGGTTAAGGCACCGACTCTTCGGGGACCGTGACGTCGAGGGCGTGGAGCGGTCGCCGACGGCCCCGCCGATCGAAGGCCACGACCTCCGTTGGCTCCCAGGGTGGCACCGCGACGAAGCACACTTGCCGCAGCTCGTCCCGTTTCGTGAGTTCACGACGCCCGTCCGCGTGACCGTGGAAGATCCCGGGTGTCGAGCCGGATGGCGTCCCGAGATCGACGCCGAAGACCGCCCGCACCGAGCGGCCGGTGTCCGGCAGGTAGAAATGCGTGAAGACGGGGCCGTCCGCCGGTTCCGCTCCCTCGAGACGGTCCGGCGGGGTCACGCCCAGCGGAACCGACACCCGATCGGGATCACGCTCCGCGGCGAGCTCACACAGCGCCTCGAGCAGATCCGCCGCGACGTAGACCGCATCACCAGCCGACTCCGCCATGGTTCAACGTGGGCCTCCTGGCCTATTACGTGCCGGGTCTGGACTCTGGCCCCCGCGTCGCGGGCTCGAAGTGATCTCGGAGCGGCGCGTGGCCCGGCAGGTTAAGGCCCGCCCAGGCACACACCGGACCATGCGTGACGAGCACGGGTTCGAAACGCGCAGCGTTCACGCCGGCCAGCCGCCCGATCCCCGGACCGGCGCCGTGATGCCGCCCATTTACGCCACCTCGACGTACGCCCAGGACGCGCCGGGCGAGGACCGCGGGTACGAATACTCGCGGACGGGCAACCCGACGCGGGCGGCGCTCGAGGACAACCTCGCCAGTCTCGAGGGCGGCAGCTTCGCTCGGGCCTTCGCCAGCGGGATGGCCGCCATCAACGCCGTCTGCAACCTGCTCTCCGCGGGTGATCACATCGTCTGTGGCGACGACGTCTACGGCGGGACGCGCCGGTTGTTCTCGCAGGTTTACGAGCGGTACGACGTCACGGTGTCGTACGTGGACGCGACTGATCCGTCAGCCGTCGCCGAAGCCTGTGGCCCGGCGACCGAACTCGTCTGGGTCGAAACGCCGACGAACCCGCTGATGCGGATCGTCGACATCGAAGCGCTAGTCGACGTGGCCCACGACCACGATGCCCTCTGTGCCGTCGACAACACCTTCGCTACGCCGTACTTGCAGCAACCCCTGGCTTACGGGGCCGACATCGTCTGTCACTCGCTGACCAAGTACCTCGGCGGACACTCGGACGTCGTTGGGGGTGCATTGATCACCGACGATCCGACGCTCGACGAGCGGCTCGCGTTCTCCCAGAACGCGGTCGGAGCGACCCCCGATCCGTTCGGCTGCTTCCTGGTGCTCCGGGGTACGAAGACGCTCCCGCCGCGGATGGATCGGCACTGCCAGCTCGCGAGGGCCTTGGCTACATGGCTTGACGAGCACGGGGCCGTCGACGAGGTCTACTATCCCGGCCTGGAGGACCATCCCGGCCACGAGCTCGCCGCCCGCCAGATGGCAGACTTCGGCGGGATGCTGAGTTTCGAGCTGAACGGGGGTCTCGAAGCCGCCAGCCGCGTCGTCAGCGAAACCGAGGTGTTCACCCTGGCCGAGAGCCTCGGCGGCGTCGAGAGCCTCATCGAACAGCCCGCCGCTATGACGCATGCTTCCATTCCACGCGAGGAGCGGCTTGCCGCCGGGCTCACGGACGGCCTGATCCGCGTGAGCGTCGGGTTGGAAACCCTGGAGGACCTCCAAGCGGACCTCCAGCGGGCCTTCGACGCCGCGTTCACCTGACGGCGCGGCCGAGGAGCCAGCCAACAGGCGTCGGAGGATCCCGTTCGGGCGTCAGATCCGCGTGACGTTCTCGACCCCGACGCTCTCGACGCCTTCGACGTCGCCGAACGCCTCCTCGACGACATCGGTGCCGCCGGTGTCGTCCGGGATCAACACGGTCGGCAGCAGCGCGATCAGGCCGAACGCGACGTCCTCGCGCTCGACGTTATTGATCTTCGCCCCTTCGGGCAGCGCGTTCGAGAGGCGCTCCTCGAGCGCGTCGAGATCGAGCTCCGGGCTGTTCGGCATGACCTTGAGGGTGGCCGCGACCTTGGCCATGTTCAGGGGCCCGTGAAGCCGCAGTTCGGACACTCGTAGAGGTTGCTCTGCTTCCGACACTTCGCGCAGCGGGAGATGGCTTGCCCACAGTCCGGACAGTCGAAGGACGCCGCGGCGGTCCCGGAGATACTGATCCCACAGGACACGCAGCTGCGGGCTCGTTGGGCCGATTCGCTCATGGTTCCCTTTGGGCCGTCGGGCGGTTTAACGGTTGTCAATCCGAGGACGGCCGGATCGGAGCTTGCTAGCGGGACGCAGGACGTCGCTCGGAGGAGCGTTGTGGCCGATCGGAGAGCGCCGGCGCTGGGATCAGCAGCAACGCATCCCGGGAGCCCCCTGGTTCGGCCCGCCCCATGTACAACAACAGCCGCAGGCGGCGAGCAGCAGTACCGCCGGGATTTCGACGGTTGGCTCGCACAGTTCCTGGAGCGATTCCGGGTCGATCGCGTCGACGTCGGGATCCGACATCGCGGTCGAGAGGAGGACCGCGACCCCTATATAATAATCAGTTTATTTATAATTAGGTGGTTTCTCCGTGGAAAGTTACCGAGTGGGTTTTCATGTGTTCTTAGCTAAGCAGCGAGGCATGCAGGAACTCCCGCGGGATTGGCGGGCCCTCTGGGACGGGCTGAACCAAGCGTTGGGACGGAAATGGGGGGTCCACGTTCTCCGCTTGCTCGCGGCCGAGTCGAAGGGGTTCAACGAGCTCCGCCGAGCCCTCGACGGTCCCACGGCGAAGACCCTCTCGGAGCGACTGACCGAGCTCGAGTGTGTCGGCCTCGTCGACAGACACGTCGAGGCCACCTCTCCGCCCTCGACCCGGTACGAGCTAACTCCCGCCGGTGAACGGTTCGTCGGCGTCCTCAGCGAGCTCGAACACGAGGTCGAGGTGATCGAGTGTGGCTGTGACGACACGTGCGAAATGATCACCGTCGACCCGGATCGGACGGCCGCCGTCATCGCCGAGGAGTGTTGACCGGCGGCCTCAGTCGGCTGGCTCGAACCGGTACCCGTCCCAGTCCTGGCTCTCGGCAGCCCGGATCCCGGCGGCCGGGTCCCGGAGTTCCTCGACATGGACCGGGCGGACTACATCGCCCGTCGAGACGCTATCGGTGGTCAGCCCGCCGATTGCCCGCACCCCCGTCCCGTCGACATCGAACTCCACGATCGCGAGCGGATTGGGCTGTCGGACACCGGGCGGTGTCGCGGTGCTCACGGTCCAGGTCACCACCGTCGCTGTGCGATCCGAGAGATCGATCGGTTCTTCCTGGGGCGAGCCACAGTCCGGGCAGCGCGGGTGTCCCGGATAGCTCACGTGTCCGTTGGGACATCGGTAGGCGTGCAGGCTCATGCGCCGGCCTCCAGGAGCGTGGTCGTGACGCAGTTCCCGAAGCCGCCCACGTTGCAGGCCAAGCCGACGTCGGCCGCCACCTGTCGCGGCCCCGCTTGGCCGGTCAGCTGTTGGTGGAGCTCGTATAGTTGGGCCACCCCACTGGCGCCGAGCGGATGGCCCTTGGATTTCAGCCCGCCAGAGGTATTCACTGGGAGGCGGCCCTCCTTGACCGTGATTCCGTCCTCGACGGCTTGCCAGCCCTGCCCCTTCTCGAAGAACCCGAGGTCCTCCGACTGCAGGACCTCCAGGATCGTGAACATGTCGTGGAGCTCGGCGACGTCGATCTCATCAGGACCCGAGCCGGCCATCTCGTAGGCCCGGCGACTCGAGCTGACAACGCCTTCCATCGTCGTCGGGTTCGAGCGTTCGTGGACCACGTGCGTGTCCGTCGCACCCCCGATCCCAGTGACGACCGTGTACTCCTCGGCGATCTCCCCAGCCATGGATTCGGGACAGAAGAGCAGCGCCGCCGAGCCGTCGGTGATGGGGCAGAAGTCGTAGAGCCGCAAGGGATCGGCGACGATCGGGGAGTCCATCACGGTCTCGACGTCGATCTCCTTCCGGAACTGCGCGTGCGGGTTGTCGACACCGTGCCGGTGGTTCTTGACGGCGACCCGGGCCAGCGCCTCGCGCGGAGCGTCGAACGATTCGAGGTACGCTCGGGCGGTCAGCCCGGCGAAGGCCGGCAGCGTGACCCCGTGCTTGTACTCGACGGGGTGGGTGAGCGAGGCGATCACGTCGGTGGCCTCGCCGGTGGAGACGTGCGTCATCTTCTCCCCGCCGACCAGCAGTGTGAGGTCGCTGGCGCCGCTCGCGACCGACTGCCACGCGGCATAGGCCCCGGCCCCCCCGCTAGCACTCGTTTGATCGACCCGCTGCGTATAGGCGCCGATCCCGCCGAGATCATGGGCGAGCGCGTTCATCACGCCGGTCTGTCCTTCGAACTCCCCGCTGGCCATGTTGGAAACGTAGAGGTGATCTACTTCGTCGGCTTCGATGCCCGCGTCCTCGAGGCAGGCCTGTCCGGCCTCGGCAAGCAGATCGCGGAGCCACCCCTCACGCTGCCCGAACTGAGTCATCGAAGCCCCAATGACGGCCACCCGGTCCATATCCAGGCCCTGATACGCCCGGACTTAGGCGTTCGGAAACCGCGGATCGGTCTTTCAAGCGCCGTCAGCCACACGTCAGACAGGAAATCGAATGACGGCGGCGTCCTTCGGTTTCACTTTCAGACCGCTAGACTCGTTTTTTAGACCGATCCGGTCGGCGAGAGGGTTGCATGTTCCAGACCGCCCAACCCGCGACCGCTTCGCGTCCCGCCAGACTCGACGGCCTGAACTGTCCCAGCTGTGGCATGCCGATCACCGGGATCGCGACGACCGAACCGGGCCGCCACGAGTTCGTCGATTGTGGCCATCGGGCGTCCGGCGAGACCCTGGCCGAACTGACCCCGTAGAGACCACCCTGTTTCGATCGGTTCCGGCGGTCCGAGAGCTATCCCTGTTCGGCGCCCGGTTTTTAGGGATACCTAAAGAACGACAGATACTTTAGGCCGTCCTAAAAACTTGGCGTAATGACCGACGACGTGTGCGTGGTCGTGCCGACGATACGGCACCCCGAGGCCTGTCGTGACTACGTAGAGAACGCCCGAACGCACGGCTTCGATTGCGACCGACTGACGTTCGTGTTAGTCACCGAGGACCACTGCGACACCGCGGCGATGGCGGCCATGTTGGATGACCTCGGCGTCTCCGGCGAAGTGTTCGACGGCACCCGGCGCGAACAGTGGTTCCACGACCACGGGCTCAACGAGTATACCGATCTCATCCCCGCCAGGAGCCACGCGCAGACCTCGTTCGGGCTGTTGTATCTCTGGGCGTCCGATGCGGAATACGGCGTCTTCATCGACGACGATACGCGACCCCAGCCCGGGACCGACTTCTTCGGCCGGCACCTCCGGAACCTCAACTACGATGGCCCGATCGAAGCGGTCCGTTCAGATGAGCGCTGGGTGAACGTCCTCCATCAGGCGGTCGACGACCACGGGCTGTATCCCCGCGGGTATCCCTACGGCGCCATGGGCGAGCGGGTCGGGACCGAGACCACCCGTGTCGACGATGTCGTCGCCTCGCAAGGCCTCTGGACCGATGTGCCCGACTTAGACGCCGTGCGGATCCTGCTGGACGGCGACCTGAACGGGCAGGCCCAGACCCGGCTGTCCCCGGACCATTACACGGGGGATTTCGTCGCCGCACCCGGCCACTTCCTGACCGTCTGCTCGATGAACCTGGCGTTCCGCCGGGAGGTCGTGCCGGCGTTCTACCAGCTTCCCATGGACGACAACCCGTGGGACGTGGGACGGTTCGACGATATCTGGAGCGGCGTCTTCCTGAAGCGCGCCTGTGACCTCCTCGGCAAGCAGATCATGAACGGCGAACCGCTCTGCGTGCACGAGAAGGCACCTCGCTCGACGTTCTCCGACCTCGCCAACGAGGCGCCGGCCCTCGAGCTCAACGAGTACCTCTGGCGCATCATCGACGATATCGACCGGGAGGTGGCGTCCTTCGGCGAGGCCTATGCGGCCATGGCGGAAGCGCTCACCGACGGGGAGTTCGATCTCGTGAACGGGGGCTTCCTGAACTACATCGGCGAGCACATGCGGCGGTGGCTCGACTGCCTGGAGGCCCTCGAGAGCCGTAGCGCCGAAGTCGCGGTGGAGGTGCCAGCCGATGACTGAGGCCCCGAAGCCCGATGGGAACAAACGGATCCGGCGACGCCGGTTCCTGGCCCTCTCCGGCACCACCGGGTTGGCCAGCCTGGCGGGCTGTAACGGACTGATCGGCTCGGAAACGCCGGGCAGCGGTCAGACCGATACCGCGACGGGCGAGGAGCCCGAGCTGATCGGCTCGGCTCGGGAGGGCCGGGGGCTGCCCGAGGGCACGCCGATGGGGGCGATGCCGGAGCTTGCCGGGGAACTCACCGTCTATTCCGGCCGTGGCGAGTTCCTCGTCGGGCAACTGATGGAGTTCATCCGGAACCGATATCCCGACCTGACGCTGGACGTGCGCTACGGCACGGCCGCCGACCTCGCCAACCAGATCCGCACCGAAGGGGCGTCAACGCCGGCGGACGTGTTCTTCACGGTGAACGCCGGGATCCTGGGCTTGCTCGCCAACGAGGACCGGCTCCAGCCCCTTCCTGAGGACGTGCTCGGGCTCGGCCGTCAGGGCTATCAGGATCCTGACGGCCTCTGGATCGGGACGTCGGGCCGGGTTCGGTCGATCCCCTACAACACCGACGAGCTCGAGGCGGCGGACCTCCCGTCTAACATCCTCGATTTCCCCGAGCAGGATGTCCTGGCCGACGAGATGGGTTGGGCGGTGACCTACGGGTCGTTCCAGGGCTTCGTCACCGTCATGCGGATCCTCAACGGCGAGCAGCGCACTCGGGAGTGGCTCGAAGGGATGGTCGATCTCGGGATCCAGGAGTATTCCGACGAGTTCCGGGTCGCGCAGGCGGTTGCGGACGGCGAGATCCTGGCCGGGTTCACGAACCACTACTACGTGATCCGGGTCCTGGACGCCCGGCCGAACGCCCCGTTGGACATGACCTTCACCGAGAACGACGCGGGCTCGTTCTTCAACGTCGCGGGCGCGGGGGTCGTCGACGCCACTGATAACCCGGATCTCGGGGCCGATTTCGTCCGCCATCTCCTCTCGGCGGAGGCCCAGGACTACTTCGCACGGTCAGCCACGTTCGAGTACCCCATGATCCCGGGTGTCCAGCCGATCGACCGGCTGCCCGGGTTCGACGAGCTGAACCCGCCCGATCTCGATCTCGCGGAGTTCGCGAAGGCCGACATCAACGAGACCATCGACCTCATGGAAGAGGTCGGCGTCCTGTAGATGGCGTTCGGCCTCGGCGAACGGATGGAACTCCGTGGTCGCCGAGGCGAGCTGCCGGTCGGCCTGACGCTCCTGGCGGCTGGGATCGCCGCCGCGGTGGTGGCTCCGGTGGGGTGGCTGCTCATCACGGCGTTCGGCATCGAACCCGGAACCGCCCTCGAGACGCTGCTCGATCCACGAACGCTCCAGGTCGTGGTGAACAGCGTCGTGATGGTCACCCTCGTCACGCTGCTTTCGATCGTGATCGCCGTCCCGCTGGCGTACCTCACGATCCGAACGGACCTCCCCTTCAGCCGGTTCTGGACGGTCGCGATCTCGATGCCGTTGGTCATCCCCAGTTATATCGGCGCGTTCGCCTTCGTGTCCGCCTTCGGTCCGAACGGCGAACTGCAGTCGCTCCTGGCGCCCTTGGGCATCGAAACGCTCCCGTCGATCTACGGCCTCCAGGGCAGCGTCCTCGTCATCACGCTCTACACCTACCCCTATGTCTTCCTGGCCACCCGGGCCTCGCTGCTTACCATGGACGAGCGGCTCGTCGACGCCGCCCGGACGCTCAACCACACCCGTCGGGACGCGTTCAAACGCGTCGTGGTCCCGCAAGTTCGGCCGGCCGTGACCGCCGGCGCGCTGCTGGTAGCGCTGTACGCCCTCTCCGACTTCGGGACGCCCGCCATCATGCGGTACGACGTGTTCACCAGAGTGATCTTCGTCAACCGGTTCGAGCTGGATTTCGCCGCGCTCCTCTCGCTCCAACTCGTCGCGGCCACCCTGTTCATTCTGGCCATCGAATCACAGGTCCGCGGGCGCGGCGTCCAGTCAACCGGGGTCGCGCCGGGTCGGCACGAACGACGGCTCGGCGCGTGGCGATGGCCCGCGACGGTGGTGTGCGCGCTGACCTCCATCCTGGCGCTCGCGCTGCCGATCGGCATCATGGTGCTCTGGCTCGTCCGAGCCGGTCCAGCCGGGAACAGCGGCGGGTTCACCGTCTCCTATATCGTGAATTCCGTCGGCGTTTCCGGGGTCGCGGCCATCGTTGCGGCAGCCGCTTCCCTCCCGGTGGCCTATCTCGCGGTTCGTTATCGCGGCCGCCTGTCGACCGTCTTCGAGCGGGCCACCTACGTCGGCTATGCCATCCCCGGCGTGGTCATCGGGCTGGCGCTCGTCTTCTTCGGCGCCCGGTACGTCACACCGCTGTACCAGACGCTCCCGCTGCTGGTCTTCGCCTACGTCGTTCGGTTCCTCCCGATCGCCGTCGGGTCGACCCGATCGACGCTCCTCCAGATCGATCCGGACCTCCCAGCCGCGGCGCGAGTGCTCGGACGATCCCCGACCGCGGCCTTCCGGGAGGTCACGCTGCCCCTTGTGGCCCCCGGGGTGCTCGCCGGCGCGGCCCTGGTGTTCCTGACGACCATGAAGGAGCTGCCCGCGACGCTGCTGCTCCGCCCCACCGGGTTCGAGACGTTGGTGATCCGCATCTGGCGAGCCGAGAGCGCCGGGTACTTCGGGGCCGCTGCGCTCCCCGCCCTGATACTCGTTCTGGTGTCGGGCCTCTCGATGTTGGTGTTGTTGTCACAGGAGGGGCAGGTCTCGGCGACGCTGAACGGCGGTGAATCGAATGACCGGTAACCTCCAGGCGGTCGTGAAACCGCTCCGCGGCCATGTCGGACATCCCGGACCGTGACGCGACCGGCGCATACTTCCTGGCGCTCGAGACTCCTCGGGGTGTGTGCGACGCATCGCTATCGGCTGGCGGCAGCCGTCGTCGCTGTCGCCGCCGGCCTCGCGGTCCTGTTTCTCGCGACCGATCTGTTCCCCTACCACTCCTCGAATCACGACGAGGGCGTCTACCTCCAACAGGCGGCCATGCTGCTGGAGGGCCGGCTCTTCCTGACGCCGGGAACTGACGCCCTCCGGGAAGCGTTCCACCCCTGGTTCTTCGTCGAAAGCGAACGGGGGCTCTATCCGAAGTACAGCCCAGTGCCGGGAGCGATCTTCGCGCTCGGCAAGCTGGCCGGCGGCTACAGGCTCGCCCTCGGCGTGATCGCGACACTGAACATCGCACTCCTCTACGCGTTCGTCGCCGCGGCCTTCGACCGGCGGACGGGCCTCCTCGCGGCGATCCTGATGGCCTCGGCCCCCCTCTTCTTGATCACGTCCTCCGTCTTCCTCCCCTATGCGCCCACGACTGCGTTGAACCTCGGATTCGCCCTCGCCTACGTCCGGGCGCTGCGTGGCGCCGATACCCGGTACGCCGTGGTGGCCGGGAGCCTGATCGGGCTGGCGTTCTTCGCGCGGCCCTACACGGCGGTGTTGTTCGCGGCGCCGTTCGTGGTCCACGCGCTCTGGCGGCTGTACCGTGGGCGCCACGATCGGCCGCACCGCCTGAGGCGTTACGGCCTGATGGTAGCTCTCGGAACGGCCTTCGTGGGCGTGACCCTCTGGTACAACGCGTTCTTGACCGGCGATGCGTTCCTGTTCCCCTACGAGGCGTTCGCCCCGGCTGACGGCCTCGGGTTCGGGCGACGGGCCATTCTCGGCTACGAGCTCGAGTACACGCCGGCGCTGGCGGTACGGGCGAACGGCCTCGTGGTCTGGGCGTTCGCGAGCCGGTGGTTCACGGCGGGGCTGATTGGCACCCTCGCGGCGGGCGTCGGCCTCGGGGCGACTGCCATCGGTATCACACGGACGGGACTCGAATCGACGCGTGAACTGAGTCGTCCACAGCTAAGGGTGATCCTCGCCGGGGTTCTGGTCTCCGTGCTGGCCGGGAACGTCCTGTTCTGGGGCAATCGCAACATTCTGGGGGAGCTCGCGATCCAGGGCGACGGCTTGATCAGCGTGTTCGGCCCGTTCTATCACTTCGACCTGCTCGTGCCGCTGGCGGCGTTCGCGGCTCATGCCCTGGAAATCGGCTGGATGGGCCTCCGGGAAAGGTGGCCCCAGGCCTCCCTGGGTCCCCGAATCGCCGTCGTGCTTCTGCTCGTCGCCGCGCTCCCGGTCGTCGGGGTCGCCCAGGCCGACGCCTTGGCGGACCCCATCGATCGGAACGCCGCCTATACCGAGAAGTTCGAGCAAGCGTACGCGCCGTTCGAACCGCGGTCGCCGCCCAACGCGCTGGTCTTCCTCCCGCCGACCTACGGCGAGTGGCGGAACCACCCGTTCCAGTGGCTCCGGAACGATCCGGGCTTCGATGGCCGGACGGTTTACGCGATCAGCCGCCACCCGGCGGCGGACTTCGAGGTCCTCTCGGCCTACCCGGACCGCGACTACTTCCGCTACCGGTACCACGGCGAATGGAGGCCCGATCCGAGCCGACAGGTCATCCCGGTGTTCGATCGATTAAGCCTCAGGGAAGGCTCCGAGCTGACCGCTCGCACGGAGGTCGCCGTCCCCGACCGGATCGTCTCGATCTCGGTCGGCCTCTCGAACGGCGAGACGGTCCGGCGCTGGGACGTTGACGGACCCATCCCCCGGACGCTCTCTCTCGAGTGGTCGGTCGGTTCAGACGGCGCAAGGGTTCGACACCCCAACCTCGACGCCAGGGACGACGGCGTAGCGCCCGTACCGATCGACGGCCCCGTCGAACTCGTCCTCACGATCACGATCACGGAACCGGGCGGCGGCACACTGACCTATCGTGAGGCGCTCCGGGCGAAGCCGACCGCGGATGGGGTGGCCGTCCTGTGGCCGCCGGCTGGGTCGACCTGTGCCCTCGTCACGGACTGCGGGCTCGAGGGGACGTACGTGCCGGATCAGCCCGACACCCGACCGGACGGCATCCGGATGAACACGACGCTCCTCGCGGTGGAGGAGTGAGTCACCGATGAGTCAAGAGCTGACCCGCCGGGACGCCCTCGCCGCCCTCGCGGCCATCGGGTCGGCTGCCGGTGGCACCACCGCTTACTTGGCGCATCGGCGGCGCGGGGACCGCGACGAGGTCCAGGGGGCCAGCGAGGACAGCCCGTCGACCGGGCGGAACGACGAGCAGGAGATAGAAACGCTGGTCGCGATCGCGAAAGTAATCTATCCGTCGGCGGTTTCAGGGATCACCCCGTTCGTCGAGCGCTTCATGAACGGTCGGATCGCGGCCCGCCCCGCGCTCGCGGATGGGATTACCGCGTCCACCGATCGGTTAGATAGGCTCGCTCGGGATTGGTATGACTCCCCGGTGTTAGAGCTCGCCCCGGAGGACCTGGACGGCCTACTGCGCGAAGCGGGGGTCGACACGGCCGATGCGGCGCCGGATGGCGCTCCGGCCGAGCGGATGCGGTATTTCCTCGTGAACGAACTCCTCTACGGGCTCTATGCGTCGCCGACTGGCGGGACCCTCCTCGGCCTCGAGAACCCGCAGGGCCACCCGGGCGGCCTCGACAGTTACCAAAAGGGTCCCGAGGAATGACCGACCCGACCGACCGAACGCCGTCGCCCGATCCGGACGTTTGCATCGTCGGTGCCGGTCCGGCCGGCGCGCTGGTCGCCGCGAGGCTCGCCGCCGCCGGGTTCGATGTCGTCGTTCTGGAAGCCGGCCCCCGGTTCGACCCGTCGGAGCGCCAGGCCCGGATGGAGCGCTCGATACGGCCCGCCCACGGACCGGAGACCGTCTGGGGGATGGGCGGCGATCGTGACGCGTACAGCACGACCGGTCCCAATCACTATCCGTTGAACCGGGCCCGCGTCAAAGGCGTCGGCGGCACGTCGCTCCACTGGCAGGGCATGGTCATGCGGCTGCACGAAGCCGACTTCGATTACGCGAGCCGCCGCGGGCTCGCCGCGGATTGGCCGATCGACTACGCCGACCTCCAACCGTACTACGCGGCGGCCGAACGGGAGTTCGGCGTGGCCGGGGCCGATGACAACCCGTTCGCCCCACCGCGGGACACTCCGCATCCGCTGCCCGCGTTCCCACCCTCCTACAGCGACGGGCTGTTCGCGGCGGCCTGTGAACGTCTCGGCATCGCGACCCACTCGGTGCCCAACGCCCGCAACTCGGAGCCACACGCCGGCCGGAGCGCCTGCGTCGGGTACGGCACCTGCCAACCGGTCTGTCCGTCGGGCGCGAAATACGACGCGACCCGGCATATCGAGCGAGCGGAGGCCGACGGCGCCAGAGTCCTCGACCGGGTTCCCGTCCAGCGGTTCGAACACGACGAAGCCGGGGAGCACGTCACCGCAGCGGTCTACGAGACGCCCGACGGGACGACCCATCGCCAACTCGCCAGACAGTTCGTTCTTGCGGCGGGCGGCGTAGAGACGCCGCGGCTGCTGCTGTTGTCCCGTTCGCCGACCTATCCGGACGGCCTGGCGAACTCCTCCGGCCTCGTCGGCCGGTACTTCTTCGATCACCTCTTCGCCGGGGCGGGCGGCGTACTCGATGAGCCCACCCGACAGAACCACATCGGGTTCAACACCTCCGAATCACACCAGTTCTGCGACCCCGATGACCCCGATATCGACAGCATCAAACTGGAGTTCTTCAACTACGCCGGCCCGTCCCCCGTCGAGCTCGCCCTCGACGGCGACGAGTGGGGGGACGCGCTCCTGGAGCGGTTACGTGATACGTACGGCCGGAGCATCGCGATCGGCGGTCTCGTGGAGCAGCTTCCGCGCGCGGACAATCGCGTGACCCTCGATCCGGACCGGACGGACGAGCACGGGAATCCGGTCCCGGCGATCGACTGGACCATCGACGAGCGAGCGAAAGCGACGATCAGACGGGCGAACGAGATCCAACGCCGGATCCTCGAGGAACTGGGCGCCGAGATCACCTGGACCGTGGGTCCTGAAGACACCGGCCCGGCGTTCCATCAGATGGGGACGACCCGCATGGGCGCCGACCCCGAGACCTCGGTCGTCGACCGCCGACTTCGCACGCACGACCTCGGGAACCTGACGATCGCCTCGTCGTCGGTGTTCGTGACCGGCGGCGCCATGAACCCGACACTGACTATCGGCGCGCTGGCGTTGAAGGCCGCCGACGCCATCGAGGCCGAACTGGCGAGGTAACCTATGGCCGGTTTCGGCGGAACGAACAGCGGGTCGAACCGGGTCGCTCTTATGGCCGGCCCGCCCCAGATTGCTGTGCTAAACGTCCGGACTGCGGCAGCGCCGGACAGCCCCGGAGACCAGGATGGCCAAATCTGATACCGGCCCCGACGCGGCTGCCGAGCCCACCGGTGAGCCGGTTCTGCAGCTCGAGGACATCACGAAGCGCTTCGGGGCCGAAACCGCGGTTGACAGCCTGGATCTGACCGTGGCGGAGGGCGAACTGCTCACGCTGCTCGGGCCGTCAGGCTGTGGCAAGACGACGACCCTCCGACTTCTCGCGGGGCTCGAACGGCCCTCAAAGGGGACCATTCGCATCAACGGCGATGTCGTGGCGGACGGCTCCCGGTTCGTGGACCCGGAGGATCGAGGCGTCGGCATCGTGTTCCAGGACTTCGCCCTCTTTCCCCACCTCTCGGTCGAGGAGAACATCGCGTTCGGGCTGACCGATCGGGACGAGGCGGCGACAACGGAGCGAGTCGATGAGCTCCTCGATCTTGTCGGGCTCGAGAGCTACCGTGACCGGATGCCCGACCAGCTCTCGGGCGGCCAACAGCAGCGTGTGGCCCTCGCCCGGTCATTAGCGCCGGAACCCGCGATCCTCTTGCTCGATGAACCGTTCTCGAACCTCGACGTGCGGCTGCGGGTCGAAATGCGGGAGGAGGTGCGCCGGATCCTCAAAGCGGCCGGCGTGACCACGGTCTCGGTCACCCACGACCAGGAAGAGGCGCTCTCGATCTCCGATCGTGTGGCGGTCATGCATGAGGGGCATCTCGAACAAGTCGGCCGGCCCGAGGAGGTGTTCGAACACCCACGCTCCCGGTTCGTCGCCGGGTTCCTCGGACAGGCCTCCTTCCTGTCGGCCCGCGTGGACGACGGGACGCTGCATACGGCGCTTGGCAACTACGACGACGACCGGCTGAAGGGTTTGACGTCGGAGTACGATGGAGCGGACATCGACGTCCTCGTGCGCCCGGATGACCTCCGCGCCCGGGCCGCCTCGCCTGCTGAGGCGAACGGCTCGATCATCCACCGCCAATACAACGGGCCGAACTTCGTGTACCGGGTGGAGCTGGGCAACGGCGACATCGTGCACTGCCAGCACAACCACGTGACGTCGATGTCGGTGGGCCAACCGGTCACCGTCGAGCTCGCGGCAGACCACTCCCTGGCCTGGTACCCGGCCCGGTAACGTACAGCAGAATAGGGTTTATCGGAGCCGTTCCTGCACGCAGACCTTCAGGATCGAACCGGCGATCGCGAGGCCGCCTTCGATCGGATCCAGCGTGGTCTCGCCGAGCCGTTCCCGGTATTCGATGGGGAGCTCCGTGACCGCGTAGCCACGCAGCAGCGGCCGGAGCAACAACTCGGCGGAGAGGCCGGTGTTCTCGGTCCACTCGATAGCGTCGATGACCTCCCGCCGATAGGCTCGCATCCCCGTGGTCGTGTCATGGACCCGGCGACCACACAGCAGCGTCGCCAAGCCCGCAAACACCTGGTTCCCGAACCGATTGAACCTGGGCATCGTCTTCGCGCCACGAGTGAGCCGATCCCCCGAAACCACGTCGTATCCGGCGTTGATCGCGTCTATGAAGTCCGGGAGCCGTTCCATCGGGTAGGTGTCGTCGCAGTCCGTCGTCACAACTACCGGCCTGTCCGCGGCCTTGATGGCACGGTGGACGGCGACGCCGTACCCCTGTGGTTCCTGTTCGATGACCGTGGCCCCCTGGTCGCGAGCGATCGCTGCGGTACCGTCGTCGGAACTGTCGACACATATCACGTCTGCGCGGCCCGCGGTGGCAGACCCGATATCTTCCAACACGGTCCCGATCGCCGCGGACTCGTTGTAGGTGCCCATCACGACGGAGACGTCATCAAAGGAGTACCCCGGATCCGCAGACTCCGCGGAGTTATTCATTACTCTCTCACAGGTCGGTGGACAGGTCAGTCTTCCCATTTCGGGTACTCGGTCGTCGCGATTGAACCCAGTACAGGCTGCCGACGGAGTCGGAGTAGGATTTTGCCGATGAATTGGCGCGACTTCCTGTCCTTTGTGTACATTACGGCAGGGGTGCTCCCTGACGTCTGGTGACTCAGTGATGATTACGGTGTTTTGCATTCAATGCAGCATCTTCCCAGAGTAGAATTGTTGGAGAACGAGGTTCTCTTCTCTGAACGTTTTCGTTGTCTCCGACTCCCGATTTCGGCTGATTAGGCGACCCGGAATAGAAGCGATAGCCTCACGTCAGGGGGTGGTTCCTGGGAAACTCGCATCGAGACAGGGACCTTAGTTCAATATAGCAATATACGATTTACGAGGTTTGTTTCCGACGGCAATGAATGGCCACTGTGCCAACAAAAGCAACCGCTTTAGTCTAGAACCGTGTCAGATAATAGACGTTGGCGTCGTAGACTTCACGCACTCGGTCACCCCAGTTGTGAGTGTACGTATCGATGATGTCGTCGGCCACATCCCCACGAAGGTATTTCACGATGCCGCGATCGCCGGTGCGATCCCTGAGATGGGTGGTGAAGAAGTGTCGGAAGTAATGGGGGGTGACGTTCTCGGCGGCCCCGCCACCGTCTCGATACCAACCAGCACGACGCGCGTGGTCCGTGATGAAGCTCCGGACCCACTCGGGTTTCATGCGGTGACCCCACCGGTCCTTGGTACTCAAAAACAGGGGCTCAGCGTCGGAGACGGCCTCTGGCCGGATCGCCAGATACCGCTTCAGGGCCACGGCTAACTCCCGATCGACGGGGATCAGCGTGTCCCGTTTCCGTTTGTTGGCGGCCGTCCGTTCCTCGCCGTTGACCGTGGCTCCACGATCGATATCCGCCGCCACGAACAACGTGTCGGGCTGTTCCTGGATCTGCACCCTCGGGGTAGCTTCGAAAGCGGTGGAGACGAATCCATCCTCGAAATTGAGGTCTCTGAGGTCGAGGTTACAGAGCTCGCCGACCCGAATGCCGGTCTTCAGGAGCGTCACGACGACCGCTCGCTCCAGTGGATGCGTGATCCGTTGGACGAACTCCCGCATGCGTTCGATCGAGATATCCCGTCTCGACGGATCCTTGTCGATGGATTCATCGAGCTCTTCCATCACCAGCGTCATCGGATTCGTCTCGAACTCGCCGACTTGGACCATGTACGCGTAGAACCGGTGCAGATACGAGGCGTAGGTGGCGATCGTGCTCTGGGAGGCGTCGCTTCGTAGTTGATGGACCCAAGCGAGACAATCACGCCGGTCCGCTTCCTGAACCCCCTCTACACTCCGTTGATCCGCGAGGAACGCCTCGAACCGTCGCAGGACGCGTTCATACGCGTCGAGCGTCCGATCGCTCTTGCCGTGATAGGTCAGGTCCTCGAGGAAGTACTCGATGGCGCCCTGTTGTGATTCAGCCCTCGCCATCGCTGCCCCCGGTGAGGCGATACCCTTTCCGTCCGCTGACTTCGACCTCGCCAGCTGCCGTCAACTCCTGGAGGGTGTCGTCGATCAGGTCCTCGATCTCTTCCGTGAGTAAATCGACGATCGCGTCGAAGTCCCGGTACTCGTCGGCTGACAGGACTTCGAGCACCGGTGTTTCGAGGCCGCTACCCCCAGGGTCGGCGTCCCGCGATGGGGGTTCCGGCGGTTCGAGCTCGAAGTCCCGCCGTCCGGCTTGGATCATGGTGCGAACGTACTCGCTCTGGCTCATGTCGAGCGCGGCCGCATGGGCCTGCCAGGCGTCTTTCTGGTACTGGGGCACCCGTGTTTTCACGCTGACCCGGTCCTCGGCGCTCATGAGCCCGGGTTCTGCCTCTGTTGATAAGTAACTTGTCCCAAATTTTGGGATAAGGACTCTTATCATAGATTGTGGTCACAGGAATTTGGCCCAGAATATTGGATAACTACTGCTGAGATTACCAGGATTCCGAACACTTAGATCTTGTTGAACCGACACGTTCGAGAACAACCTTGGTTGAAGCCAATCTGTGCACTTAATTGGAGTTACCTTTGTTCCCGGCTTCAGCGGCTTGATTCAGGCTTTTCCCCATCTCGATCTCATGGTACTCGCGATAACCTAACGAATAGTCGCCGGCGATCGAGTACCCACGTCCTGATAGAATTTTGAGGGGTGTGGATGTGTATTCGGTGTCGATAACCAGGTGACGGCGTATCCTCCGTCTCAGGCAAACTGCTCGACGCGATCCATCAGGGCGCTGCGAATGCCCGTACCTTGCCAGTCCGAGGGACGGCGAGGCGACTGATATTCAAGCAGTCCTGGTTGCTCGACTCGATTCGAATGACTCCGATCACCTGGCCGTCGTGTTCGGCGACGAACTCTTGGAAATCACGCTTTGAATTTGAAAGGTCCTCTTTATTCATAGAATCAGCCTTGGCGGGAACCTCCAATTACCGGTTCTCCCGATAGCCCTTGTGATACATCGGTCAGCAGAGAGTTGACGCCGTTGGCAATTACTTCCCGGATCGACCGTTGAGTCAAGCGGTTGGGTCGATCGATTTTCCGAACGGACGTTACCGAAACAATAGTTCACAATACTCTCATAATGATCGACCTGTGGGTTAAGCTGTTCACGGGATACGGATTGTCGGCTCGGTAGTTCCGTCGTCCACTCCCGAACTCGATGGACGCGGCCCCCAAATACCACGGTCAAACACCCATAGTTGTGCTATGTGTGATAGGTTGGAACTGTCTCACTGGCTACTTATAAACTATATACTGCTATATCATTCTACCATACAACCCAAGAACCCATATTGGATTCTGACCGTGAGAAATTGCCCGGGATCGGAATCGTGATTGGACAAAGTGCTCCACGGTTCGGCTACCGAACATTGTGAAAACCCTATCCAGCTGAAAGCTCTATGGAGAAACCTTCTGATCCGCGTTTCACCGGGTCTTACCGAGGAACGCCAGTAGCTCGCTCCGGATGTGCTCGTGGGCGGTTTCGTAGCTGATCGAAGCCCGGCGATCTCCAGGCTGGCCCCGATAGGACCCAGCCTGGGTGTGGTTCATCCCCTCGACGGTTATGATCTCGGTCCGTTCCTCAGGGAGGTATTGGCGGTTACGTCGAAACGCAGCAGAATTCAGCACCCCGTCTTTGGTCCCGCGGATCACCAGGACATCCAAGTCCGTATCACTGATATCGCGGTCGCAATAGGCGCCCACCAACACGAGGCCCCTCAAGCGGTCCGCTGCTCCCCGAGCGTACCGACAGGCCATCGCGCCACCAAGGGAGTGCCCGCCGACGTACCAGCGATCGATCTCCGGGTTGGACTCGATAATCGGTCGAGCGAGCCCCGGATTCACCACGGCGAGATTGAGAGGTGCTCGGGGCAAGAACACCGTCACCTCGGCGCGAGCAACGAGCGGTTCAAACACCGAGACGTACGCGCTCGGATGGACTCGGCCCCCGGGGTAGAATATCAGTGCGCCATGGCCAGAGCCGTTCGTTGGCGCGAGCCGGTAGCCGCCGCCATCGAGTGTTGTTACGGTGACATTGGGCGAGGAACTCGCCTCGACGACCTGGCCGGGAGCCCCAGCATACGGGGTGCCGACGTACCCGAGAAACAGGCTGCCGGCAACGGCCACTATTGCAACGAGCCAGACGACCAGGCGTTCCCTCGTGAGCCCGGAGGTGAGGAATCCCGTAATCATCGAGAACCTCTCCAGACTTCCGCTTGTTGCTGATAGATCTGAGGCAACCCCCCTGTAGAATGTGCCGAACCCCCCAACCGGCCGTCAGGTGTCGGTCTCCCAGCCCTCGGCCGTCTTTCAGAGTCGATCACGCGCCACCCTCCCCTGGCCAGACCGCCGCGATCAGCACCACTGCCGGGCCAATTATGAATCCCGCCCAGGTCCCCAATCCGGCGAGGCCAGCGACGGCGAGACCAACCCGGGTCTCGGGTGTGAGAGCGGATTCGGCGCGGCTCGCCCAACCGATCACCCATCCGCCTGCCGCTAGTGGAACGAGGACGTATCCCAACGTCACGAGTGCGGCAGGCTGGAAGCCCGTCCTGGCCAGTGCCACCCCCTGCAGGATCGCCGTATTAGCGCCACTCCCGGCGATGAGCAGCCCAGCGATCAGCGGACCGGCCGATCGCACGGACGGGTCGAATTCGCGGTCTCGACGGCGCAGCACTGCCAGACCGCCGATAAGCATGACCGCTCCGGGACCGAAGACGAGTAGCGGGTTGAGCCCGGCCCACAAGTGGGTCCTGACGAGTGAGAACGGCACCAGGAGGTATTCCGTCGGCGTGAAGGATTCACGATAGCCGAGGGTCACCCCGACCGGGCCGCTGCGGTTCGCAGGCTCGTAGACCGCGATGAGGAAGGTCGTCTCCTCGTCGACTGATCTGGAAACCGTGGCTGTGTGATAGTACGCGGCTGGGGCAAACGGCTCATAGGTCGGCGCGGGCGGGCGTCGGCCATCGATCACGACGAAGCCCATATCGGCGGGGACTTCGACCCCGGGTGGCAAGGCGCCAAGGCGGTCAAGGGCGGTGCTCATGACGACGATGCCGGGTCGGAAAGCGCCCGCAACAGGGGTGAAAGTCCCCACCCGCAGGCGTTGCCCGCCATTTAGCGTGAGGCGGTAGTAGTTCGTTTGATTACCCGACAACTCGTCGTAGAAGGACCAGGATTTCACGGGATCGTTTACCGTTACCGCCCGGTCCGGAGCCGTGTTGGCTGTGGGAAACGCTGGGACATGCGCGAGTGCTGGGCCCGCGAAGATGAGCAGGCAGAGGAACAAAACGGCGCCCGGACGCCCGTTCATCACGTCGATGCTGGCCGGCCGGTGGGATGAGTCTTCTTGGTCCTGCCACCCCCGGTGGCCGGCGGAGGGTTTGGGCCGGAAGACCGTCCTGGGCCCTGCGCTCCGTTACCGAGGGAACGACGCTGGCACAATCCAGGCTCGGCCGGCGGGCTTCCGAACTCAGTCGTCGTCGACCGTTGGCGCGCCACTCCCGAGTTCCGCCTCGATGAAGTCCGGTTCTCGTTTGTCGAGGAAGGCATCGACGCCCTCGATCGAGCCCGGCGTGTCGAACAGCTGATTCTGGAGTTCGCGTTCGTGAGCCAGCGCATCCCACAACGGGAGCTCCATGCCCTCGTTCACGGCCAGCTTCACGAAGCCCAACGCCTTGTTCGGCTTCTCGCTGAGCTCGTGCGCGAACGCCATGGCCTCCTCCTCGACATCCTCGGGCGGGCGGAGCTCGTCGAAAAGCCCGAGGTCCGTCGCTTCGGCCGGCGTGATCCGCTCGCCGGTCGCCATGAGCTTCATGGCGGTTGACCGTCCGGCATAGCGGGGAAGCAACTGGGTGCCGGCCTCGCCGGGAATCAGGCCGAGCTCGATCTCCGGGACGCCGACCTGGTAGTTGTCGTCGTCGCCGACGTACCGGAAGTCACACGCGAGCGCGAACTCGAGACCGCCCCCCATGCAGTGGCCGTTCACCATGGCCACGAACACGGTATCCGTGGTCCGGATCTTCATGATGACCTCCTTGCTCGTCTGGCTCGCTCGACCGACGTGTGTGCCCGATTCCTCCTGAATCGCCGAGATGTCGTAGCCCGAGGAGAAGAACTTCTCGCTCTCGCTGCCCAAGACGGCCACCCGGACCTCGTCGTCGAACCGGATCGCCTCCACCGCTCGCTGGAGCTGGAGGATGACGTCGAGGTTGTGTGCGTTCGCCGGCGGGCGGTTCAATCGGAGCACGCCCACGTAGCCATCCATCTCCGTCGTGAAGTGCTCGAGGTCGAGGTCGCTGAAGGAGTCCATCGTGGCTATGCGGAGTGCTCGAACGGCCAAATAGGTACCGTTGCCGGCGCGATGGGAACCGCTCCGGGCCCGAAAACGACTCCCGGCCCGCCGGTTTTGGCTGGACCATGCCCCGGGACTACAGCAAGATCGCGCTCACGGATGACGCCCGGCAAACGCTTCTGGAGGAGGCCGACGTGATGCGGTTCGCCTCGGTTGATGCTGACGGGCTCCCCCATGTCGTGCCGGTCGCCTTCGCCGAGCTCGACGGCACCGTCTACTTCGAAACCGATGCGGATTCAGTGAAGACCCGAAACGTCGCGGCGACCGGTCGGGCCGCCGCCGTGGTCGACCGGGGCACGGCTGACTACAACGAGCACCGTGGCCTACAGTGGCGTGGCGAGGCGTACGTCGTCGAGGATCGGTCGACCGAGAAAGCGGTCGAGCGCGCCATCTTCGGGACCGAGAAGTCGATCAACGAGGCCGGCGGTCACGAACGCGTCAAGATCGCCCTCGAGCCGACCCGGGAGGTCTCCTGGGATTTCCGTCGGCTCGGGTGACCGAGTAGCGATCCCATCAGCGGCCGGTATCCGGCTGCTGGCCGTCGTACTTCAACCGCTCGAACGGGGCCTGACAGTCCCGGCAGCGATAGGCCTGTTTGGAGATCTCGGTGCCGAAGCGCGACAGCCGCTCGACGTCCCGGGAGTCGCAGAACGGGCAGCTGACCTGCGGGGCTTCGGCCTCCGTGGTCATTCGACGACGAACTCCTGGCTCGCACTCCCCCGGAGCATCTCGAGGTCAGCCTGGTCCAGGCCGCCGGGGTCGGCCCGTCGGCGACTCTCGTCCCACGCTTCGGCCGAAGGAGCATCCCACTCGAACGCGTCCGCGGAGATCGCGGTGTCGGAAAACAGGTCGCGGTAGTGATCCGCAAACGCGTCCCGGAGTTCGGCCACCGACCGTGTCGTGAACCCTGAGGCGTAGACGGGGTCCTCTTCCTCGGTGTGGGTCGCGGGACCGATCATCGCCAGGGCGGCTGGAATGGCGGTTTCGAGCACGGACTGGACGGCCTGGGGCTGTTCCGCCGCCAAGGTCTGCAGCCGGGCATCGTGGTATTCGAGGTGGAAGTACTCGTCCTCGCCCATCTTGGTCACCAGCCCACCGAAGTCGTCGTGCTCGATGGCGTCCAGCAGGTACCACGCGGCCCGATCGGCCGGACCGACCGCGCCGATGAAGGAGACCCAGTCGTCACCGACGTGGTCGAGGGAGGCGGCGTTCGCGAACTCCTCCGCCCCGCGGTCCCCCCGCAGCCAGTCGCCGTCGCGACCCTGCTGTTCGAGCAACCGGAACAGCTGCCGGGCATGGCCGATCTCCTCCTGGGCCGCCGAGGCACCGCCGATATCGTCCTCCAAGCTCGGTCCCGCCAGCGACCACTGGGCGTACCGGTGGCTCAACACGAGTTTCGTGTCGGCGATCGCTTGCACGAAGTCGACCGCCGGTTCGGGCCATCCGTCGCTCATTTTGCCTCCTCTCCGGGCACCGTCGGTGGGTTCTCGACGTCGACTTCGATCACGTCGTCCTCGTGGACGACCGCGAGGTAGTCCCAGTCTTCCTCGTCGTACATCCGGAAGGCGTAGACACGGGCGAGGCGATCGTTCGGCGCTTCGACGCCGCCGATCTCTACGGTGTCGTCACCCTTGTTGATGCGCGCGAAGACCCGGTAGTTCATACGGCGATCCCCCAGTCCCCGAGCTGATCTCTGACCTCCGGGGCCAGCATGTCCTTGGACCAGACCGGATCCCACACGATCTCGATCTCGACTTGCTCGATCGGATCGACCGATCGCGCAGCCTCTCGGACGTCCTCCTGGATCATGTCGTAGGCCGGACAGCCCATACAGGGATACGTCATCTCGACCGTGACGGTCTCGCCCTCGGCCTGGACGGCGTAGACCATCCCCAGTTCCACGATGCTGACCGGCATGTGTGGATCCGGCACCCCGTCGATGGCCGCCCAGAGCTCCCGCTCGAGCGCCGTCGCGGTCTCGTCCGGCCCCGGCACGTCGTCAGTTCCCGCGGCGTCGACCGTGCTCATACGCCGACTTGCACTTGCCCGGATTGGAGCATCTCGACGTAGCGCTCGTTGGCCGGGCCCCGAGCTTGCCAGCGGTCCATCACGTCGCCCCAGGAGATCGGTTCGTCGAAGTGCCACCGTTTGTTCTCCTCGTCGAAGGCGACGGGGAAATCGTATTCCACGACGTACTCTCCCTCGTCCTCGTCGTAATGGGCCGGCACGTCGATCCCGATCTCCTCACAGAGTGGGACGGCCGAGTCCATCCACTTCTGGCGGAGCTCGTCGTTGGTCATCCCCTTGATCCGGTACTCGAGCTGGTCGTCGTGTTTCTTCATGTCGTCCGGGAGCCCGAACCACTCGATGGCGATGGGGAACATCCAGTCCACCGCGCGCTGAACCTTCTCGCGGGCTTCGCCACCCTTGTTCGCGAGCCGGCGCATCCAGGTCTCCCCGTGGCGCAGGTGGAACTGCTCCTCCTTGTCGACCTTCCGGAGGGCCCGTTTCCAGGGGCCGTAGGACGTGTTCTCGTGGATGTCCGAGAGGAGGACGATGCCCGCCCGATCCCAGAACCCGTGGGCGGTGACGAGTTCGGCGAAGTTGTCGAGGGGCTGATCGAACCCGTAGGTGTTCCGGAACTCGTGGGGCTCGCGTTCGTAAAGCAGCTCGTGAGTGTCCATGCCGAGGTCCTCGAGCAGCCGATAGCAGTAGTGCGCGTGTCCGAGCTCGTCCTGAATGACGCTCACGCAGGAGGCCCGGGCGTTCAGCGTCGGCGCGTTCAGAGACGGTTCGTAGTACGCCGGGGCGCTCATGAGCTCGGTGTCACCGGACACCAAGAGGATCGTTTTGAGCGCCTCCTCGTAGCCTTCCGTCATCTCCTCCGGCGACTCGATCATCCGGCCGTTCTGGAGCTCCTCTTTGAACTGGGCTTCGGACGGCATTGATCTGGTTGGGTTTTGGTACGCAGTGGACAGTAAAAGCCCTTTCTACCGCCCGGTTCGCTGACCATTTCTCGATGAGAGACAAGATAATCTGACCATCGTTCGATGATAGTCTCGGAGCGTGTTGTCATTGGGGTTGGCGAGGAGCCTGATCCGACCCGCTGCTGGGTCGGACGGTAGACGCATCCCGGCACTCGATTGCACGAGCCAGTCGGGATTCGAAATGGGCCGATATGGGTCGATCTAGCCGATCGACGCGAGGCTTACAACCCAGGCGGGCCCGATGGTGCTAACGATCGGCGGATCAGCTCCGTCCCTGCGTGGTCACATCGTCGGCGGGTCCGCCGTGAACCCCTCCACCGCCCGCTGCAAGCCGTCGGTGATTTCGACGGGATACGACTCGGGGCCTTCGATCGCCCGGGTTGCGAGCGGGAGCTTCTGCAGCTCCTCGGCCACCCGCCGCTTGATCTCTTCGAGGTCCGGGGTGTCGTAGACTAACTCGCCGTCGCGATAGACGTCGACGAGCAAGTCCCCGTCCCCGATCTCCTCGCGCAGCCCGAGCACGTCGCGTTCGTAGCCGTCCGGGCCCTCGACCCGCCGGATCGCCTTCTGTCCGGGATAGGTCTGCTTGCCCTTCGAGAGCTTCATCGTCGGTTCGAGCTCGCCGTCGCGTTCGACGCCCACCAGCTTGTACACGATCTCCAGCTTCGGGGCGTCCGCACTCGTGGCCAGCGCGGTCCCGGGGCCGAAACCGGTCGCCACCCCGTCGGCGTCGAGGAACTCCTTGATCCGGTACTCGTCCATTCCGGAGGACACGAAGACGCCCATCGAATCGGGCAGCTTCTCAGCGGCCGCCTTCGACAGCTCCACGAGGTCGCCCGAATCCAGTCGGACGCCGGTGATGTCGACGCCTCGCTCCGCCGCTACATCCTCGGCCAGCTCGAGGCCCCGGATCGTGTCGTACGTATCCACCAGGAGGATCGAGTCCTCGCCATACTCGTCCACGAAGGCCTCGAACGCGGCCCGCTCGTTCTCGAAGCTCTGGATCCAGGAATGGGCCATGGTGCCGTAGACCGGTACGCCGAACCGCTCGCCAGTGAGGGTGTTCGAAGTGCCGTCGAACCCGCCGATGAAGGCTGCCCGGCCGAGCTTGAGCCCGGCGTCGGTCCCGTGGGCGCGGCGGGTGCCGAAATCGACCAGGGATTGGTCGTCGCCGTGTCGCTGCACGACGTCTCGCATCCGGGCCGCCTTGGTGGCGACGAGAGTTTGATAGCCCACCTGGTTGATGAAGAGGGTCTCGAACAGCTGGGCCTGGGGGATCGGCGCGGTCACCTCCACGATCGGCTCGTCCGGGAACACCGGGGTCCCTTCTGGCAGGGCTCGCACATCCCCGGTGAACTCGAACCCGGACAGCCACTCGAGGAAGGGCGTCTCGAACCCCTCGTCCCGGAGGAAGTCGATGGCCGTTTCCCGGAACTCGATGCCCTCAAGGTAGGCGATGACCTGCTCGAGTCCCGCAGCGACGAGGTAGCCACGATCGGGAGGGAGCTCGCGGACGAACAGGTCGAACGTCGCCCGTGGAGTGTGATCGGCCGACAGGTATCCCTGGGCCATCGTGAGTTCGTACATGTCGGTGAACAGGCCGAGATCCGCACGCGACACGCTGCCGAACTCGGGAGTCTCGACGGCCTGAGCGTCGGTCATGTGCGGAACTAGACGGGCGCGGGCCGTAAGTCCAACGCGTGTCCCGCGGGAATACCTAGCGTTCAGGCCGCGTATTGCTCGATGAGACCCTCGAGGGTGCCGTAGTCCTGCACTCCGACCATTCGTTCGACCGGCTCGCCGTCGACATAGAGGAACAGGGAAGGGACGCCCTGCACCCGCAGCTCCTGCGCGAGCTGTGGCAGCGCGTCGATGTCGATTTTGGCAACGGCCGCGGCGGTATTCTGGGCGATCTCACGGACCGTCGGTTCCAGCATTTGACAGGGCCCACACCAGTCCGCATAGAAATCCGCCAGGACGATGCGCTGTTCAGCGGTCAGCCGCGTCAAGTCCTGTTTGCTTTCGATGTGGACTGGCTCCGCCGGTGCCGCGGGACTCCCGGCCGCGTGCCCCGACCCGGAAGTCGGACCGTCGGTGCGCTGTTGGAGTTCTTCGAGCTTCTGCTTTCGGATCGAATCCAGGTCGTCGGCGTCACTCATTACTGTAGGATTGACGACCGCTGGTAATAACGGTTGTGGTAAGATAATACAAGACTATAACCCCTCCACCGATGCGGCTCGGAGCCAGCTCCGGTCTGGGGTGGCCGTCAGGCGGTGGGTTCACCGCCCGATCGAATCACAGCCGGCCCAGATCGAGTTGAGCGAGTCCGAGGACGTACGAGTCGGCGTCGAACGTATCGACCCGTCGTCGGAGGGCGGCGCGGGCTCGGTCCCCCCGTGTAGCGAGCACGTCCAACGGGCCCGCGTCCGTGTCCGCGGTGTTCCAGCCCTCCTCGAAGACCCGTAAATACAGGGAGAGTAGCGGGTTCAGCAGGGGACCGTAGAGACGGTCGCTCGGCCCGGCATACAGGTTGGCCAGGCAACCATCCGACACGAACCGACTCCAGGTGCCGATGAGTTCGGCTGGATCCGCGTACATGACGATCACGAACGTGGAGAGGAGGCCGTCGACGGGCTGATCCAGCGGCGGCTCCCGGATATCGGCCTCGACGACGGTCACGTTGGCCCAGTCCTCGCGCCCGACTCTCGCACGGGCTCGTTCGAGCATCTTCGGGCTGATATCGATCCCGATCACTTCTCCGGTCGGGCCTACAGCTTCCCGGAGCAGCGGGAGGTTCGCTCCGGTCCCCGTGCCCATGTCGACCACGGTATCGCCGGGCGAGAGCCCCATCCGATCGATGGTGCGCCGTCGGGCGGGTCGGACGAGATCGAGGAGCGGGTTCCAGTCGTAGAACCGGGCCCATTGGTCGTATAACGACTGGACAGCGTCCACCGAGCTCCCGCTATGCAGCCCGGGCTCGGCCTCGTGATCCTCCGGGGGCGTGGTCACTGCTCGGCGACCTCGGAGTGACAACAGGCCGAGGCGGTGCAGGCCCGCGGCCGTTGATAGTCGACGTCCCGGTGCCGATCGAGGTAGGTCACGTACCCGTCATCCACCCGGTCGAGCACGTCGTGACAGGCCCGTCGCTCCCCCCACCGGTCCGCCCCGAGATCGCGGTACGGGCACCGGAACACGGTCCGCTCGATCCCGTCGATGGTTTCGGTGTCGCGGATGTCGACACCGACGGTGCGGTACGCCCAGCGGAGCCGCTGCATTACCGACTCAGGGGAATGGGCTCGGTAGAAAAGAACGTACCCGGCGAGGTAGCCGAACGCGTGCAGGAAGGTTCCGACGATCCCGGCGAGTCGGCCATCGAGCTGCGGATGCTCGTCCTCACCGAAGAGGACAGCCGCGGTCAGCTCGGTGACCCGAGCGTAGTCGGCGTCGTCCAAGGCCGCCGCGATCGCCTCGTAGCGCTCTCCCTCAACGTGAACCTGGTTCGCATTGATGGCCTCCCAGGCGCGGTCCACGGCTTCCGGGTCGCCATCCCGGGCCGCTACATGGAGCGCATGGAGGTCTCCACAGCCACGGTCCGCAAGCGGCATGCGGAGTTGTCAGGGGCTGGCTCTTGTTATACTTGCGCGTCGGCTGACATCGTGCCGCCGAACGAGCTGGTTCGGCGCGCGCTACGTCGTCTGCAGCCGGCGGGACAGCGGTCCGGGGCTCAGACCGCCCCGACGTTACCACGTGAGGCCTTCGTAGACGAGCCCCTCGCGACGTTCGATGGCGTGTCGACCGTCCACGACGACGGGTGAAGCCATCCTGTCGAACTCGGAATCGAGAGCGCGGATCTCATCCCATTCGGTGACGATCAGGGCCGCGACCGCATCATCGAGAGCCGTGCCGGGCGAATCCGCGTAAGTGATGCTCGGGAACTGCTCACGCATGGCCTCAGCCGCCACCGGGTCGTACGCCACGACCTCAGCACCGCGTTCGAGCAGGCCGACGATGACGGGAACCGCCCGGGCGTTCCGGACGTCGTCGGTCCCCGGTTTGAACGCCAGTCCCAGGACGGCGACACGTTCGCCGGCCACGTCCACGTGCTGATCCATCAGCGCGAGGAGTCGCTGGGGCTGACGGTCGTTGACTGCAACCGCCGCTTCCAGCATCGCCGGGTCGTAGTCGTGATCCTTGGCCGCGGCGATGAGGGCGTTCGTGTCTTTCGGGAAACAAGAACCACCGAACCCGAGGCCGCTCCGGAGGAACTTCGCCCCGATTCGGTGGTCGAGGCCGATCGCCTCCGCGACCTCGTAGGTGTCGACGCCGAGTTCCTTACAGATGTTCCCGAGATCGTTGATGAGCGAGACCTTCGAGGCCAGAAAGGCGTTGTTGGCGTACTTGATCATCTCGGCCTCCCGGGAACCGGTGTGGACCACTGGGATTTCGTGCCGTTCCAGGAGCGGCTCGTACAACGATTCGAGCGCTCTGGCCGCCCGATCATGGGTCGTGCCGATGACGATCTTGTCCGGTTCGAGGAAATCTCTGACCGCGCTGCCTTCCCGTTGAAATTCCGGGTTGGCGGCCACGGCGAGGTCCGCGCCTAACGGCTTCCCGGAGGCTTCCTCGAGCAGCGGACCGAGGAGGTCTTCAGTGGTCCCCGGGATCACCGTCGACTTGACCACGACCGTGTGAGGCGCTGATTTGGTGGCCAGCGCTTCCCCCAGGGACTGCGCGCCGGCCTCGATGATCGAGGTATCGATGCTCCCGTCGCTGTTCGATGGTGTCGGGAGGGCCAACATCGTCAGCTCGGTGTCCCGGACCGCCCCGTAATCGGTCGTCGCGTGAAGCCGTTCGCCGGCGTGCTCGGCCAGCAGCGGTTCGAGGTCCGGTTCGGCAATCGGCGAGCGGCCGTCGTTGATCGTGGCGACGACGTCCACGTCGACATCAATCGCCGTGACGTCATGCCCCAAATCCGCGAGACAGGCCGCTACAGTGGTGCCCACATACCCGGAGCCGACGATACTGACGTGCATTGAGCGAACGCTCGACGGCGGGGGCTTTGAGGGTTTGGTTGCTACGCAGCTTGCTTCGAGGCGAGGCCCAACCCGGCCCTCGGTCCAGGATATCCAGCCGTACTCACTCGATGTCGTCGACCGCGCCGCTGCCCCCACACCGTTCACAGGGTTCGAGCTGACGGGTCCGGCCCCGTGCCGTATCGATCTCGTGAACGAACCGACCCCGGCCCCCGCAGCGGGGGCAGTCCGACCGTCCTGAAGCACTCCGATCGGCTGGCCCGGAGTCTGCGCCGGTCGGATCGGACGGACCACCTCCCGCCTGCTCCTTGAGTCGGGCTTCGAGATCGATCACGAACGGGTCCCAGGCCGCACTGGATCCGGAGGGCTGGCGTTCACGAGTGGGGGACCAGACAGTCGGTGCTCCGAAGAAATCCTCGAGGAGCGATCCGAAGCCACCGGCCCAACCACTCCGGTTTGCTTGCCGATCCGCCCGTTTCCGGGGCCTAGTAGTCGCTTGTCCAGGAGTCCGACGGGGCTCCGAATCCGCGAGGTACTCGTCGTGGCCGACACGGTCGTATTCACGCCGTCGCTCCTCGTCCGTCAAAACGTCCTTCGCCTCCTGGAGGCGTTGGAAGGTCGACTCCGCATCGTCGGCGTCGCTGACATCGGGGTGGTGTTCAGCGGCCTTCTCGCGATACGCCTGCAGGATGGCCTCCTCGGAGGCCGCCGGATCGACGCCGAGCAGGGCGTAATAGTCCTCACTCATGGCGGCGTCGGGTCGATTGTGCCTTGGGCTGCATCGCGGTTATCTTTGACGCTCATTCGGGCGCCGTAGTTTGACCACCGATAACTGGCTCAGGTGCGATGTTGACGGACTCACATCAGCTGGCACACCGCTGTTCGGAGAACTCCAGAAAGCTTATATAGAACCGGAATCAATCAACGTTCAAGGTGGTGAGTGACAATGCTCCCATCCCGCAGTTCCGATAGCTGGACGCAAAGCCTCGACCGACCGTCCCGACTTTTCGGCACCGGCGCCGACGACTTCGAACTGTACGAGGAGGACGACCAGTTCGTCCTCAACATCGACATGCCGGGCTACGATCTCGAGGACGTCAATGTCAGTTGGGACGAGGGCCGGTTGTTCGTCTGGGCCGAGCGTGAGGACCCCGATCGCGGCCGGCGGAAGAGCTATCGCCGTACCTTCCGGGTCCCTAAAGAGATCGAGCCCGACGAGATCGAGGCCCAGTACCGCAACGGCGTGCTCGAGGTCCGCCTCCCGATCCTGACCGCCCGCGTCCGCGGCACGGAGATCGAAGTCCAGGGCTGACGGCCCCCTGGATCCCGTTCCTGCAGTTCGATTCCTGAGTAGAGACGTCGCCCCGTTAGAGGAGGCTTGAGTCGTAGTGGGTTGACGGCTGCAGGCGATTCATACACGTTTCGCGCCCCGAAGGACCTTTGACAGCCTGAGTACTGTCATTGACTCGATGGCCCTGGATGCCTCGCTCCTGAAAGCGGCCCTGCTCTACCCGTGGAACGACGGCGACTCCGGGACCACCTTGGTGGGCGGCGGGATCCTGACTCTGCTGAGCCCGCTGGTCGTGCCGGCTCTGCTCGTGTTGGGGTACAACCTGCGGGTCGTCGGAGCCACCATGAGCGGCGCCAACGAGCCACCCGTGTTCGACGCCTGGGCCGAACTCCTGGTCGACGGCCTGAAAGGGGCGATCGTGTTGTTGATCGTCGTGGCCCTGCCGCTTATCGCCGGGTTCGGAGTGGTGGTCTTCCTCCTCGGGCTGGCTGGGTTCCGGTTCGACGGTGGGCTGGCTGGAGTGACCGGTCCTGGCGCCACTGGCGGGCTCGCGTTCCTCGGTGGTCTCTTGCTCGGGGGTTTGGCCCTGTTGGTCCTGTACGTCGCTCCGGCCGCACTCGTCCACCTCGCCCGCACCCGACGGCTCCGCGCAGCGCTCGCCGTCGACGATATGAGCCGCCTCGCCCGATCCGATGCCTACGGGTCGGTCTGGTTGCTGGCGCTCGGAGTCATGGCGGCCGCTACTGTCGTTTTGGGCCTGCTCAATGCGGTGGGGATCGGGCTCGTCCTCAGCGGGTTCGTCTCGTTCTACGCGTTCGTTTCCGGTGGCTACCTCTTCGCAAACGGGGCCGTTGCAGCCGGGTTCGACGTTACTCCCGACACGGTGGACGGCGAGCCCGCGGCTCCAGCGGGCTAAGGGCGTGACCCGGAGGAACCCGGGCTCGAAGGGGCACTCTTATCGTAGCCCGCCCGCCGTCACCCGGTTTTCAGTTCCGGTGTGGTTGGCCAGTTTATAATCGGGATCAGGGACCTAATCCTGATCGCAGACCGACAAGGCGATCCCACCCATGATCGAGACCGTGCGGATCCTACTGGGGCGGCCCAGCCGCGAAACGGCCCACTACGAATGTCGCCGTTGCGGAACTGGGTTGCCGGGGAACGCGAACCAGTGCCCCGCCTGCCAGTCCTCCGAGATCGCCCGGTTCGAGCTCTGAGGCGGCGGACCCACCGCCGGGTAACCGGTTCGTTTACTCCGACTCGTAGCCTGCCTGCCGCAGATAACGGCGCATGTATTCATGGAAGTCAGGCTCCGGTTCGGAGACGAATCTGTAGGCATCGTGCTGCTCGTCGAGGGTGATCTCGAACGCCGATCGGGCGGGCGACGCACGGTAGACGATGTTCACGGTGTGGCGAGACTCGACGCCCAGGACGGCGGACGTCTCCCAAAAATGGCTATGCACACCCAGCTGACCCTGGAGATCGATCTCGATCCCGAGCTCCTCGGCCGCGACTCGATGGGCGGCGCCCGGGAGCTCCTCGCCCTTGTACAGGCGCGCCCCGGGGGTGAACCACTCACCCTGCGCGGGCTTGTTCGTTCGCCGGGCTAGGAGGACCGCACCGTCGTGTTCGAGGAACACCTCGACACAGGTTTCGGGCAGGTGGCGTTGGCAGATCGCGAACTGCTCCTCTGGGATCGGTTCGTCGTGCAGGTCCATCGGTCCGGAAGCCCGGGCGTCCACGGTTTGGTTCTATCGTCCGCCCGGTTCGACTGCGGACCGGGAAGACCCGAGGATCGGTATCCCATGGATCGGTTGTGTGCATACTGTACAAACGCTTTTAGGCCGGCCGGGTCGATAGAGTGGCCATGGGAACGTCGGTGGCAGAGGAGCTGCGACGGGACCTGGCTTGCGAGGACCTCCTCGAGTGTGTCCACGGGCTCTCGGACCTTGACCGCGATTGTTTCCGTAAGGTCGCGAAGGCCAAGCAACCGCTCACTATCGACGAGATCGCCGAACGAGTCGACCGAGAGCGCTCGACCGCCTATCGCTCGGTGCATCGGCTGCTCGATGCCGGCTTCCTCACCAAGGACCAGGTCAACTACGATCACGGGGGCTACTATCACGTCTACCGGCCAGTCGATCCGGACGAGGTCGCCGCGGACATGTCCGAACTGATCGATCAGTGGCACGCCAAGATGACCGACCTCGTGACCGAGTTCCGGGAGGAATACGGCGAGCAGGCCCCGACGGATCCGATGCCTGAATGAGCACTCTACAATCACAAGCACTGGCGCATGGGAAACGAAGCTAGCGCGCCTCCGTCCGCGTCCGACCACGTGGAGGCGAACATCGATCAGCTCGTCTCTGAGACCCTGCACCTCCTGGGGTTGGACACCCAGAACCCGCCGGGAGAAACCCGTCGGGCCATCGACTTCATCGAGGAGACGCTGACGGATCTCGGAATCGGGACCGATCGTCTCGCGGTGGATCCCGCGAAGCCGAACTTGCTGGCCCGAATCCCCGGCGATCGATCCGAAACCCTGCTCCTGAACGGTCACCTCGATACCGTGCCCTTCGATCGTGAGAGCTGGGAACGCGACCCGCTGGGAGCTCGGGACGGCGACCGGATCTACGGTCGTGGGGCCGCGGATATGAAGGGCGCTGTCGCGTCGATGCTCGCCGCCGCGCGCGGATACGCCGAAAGCGAGGAGACGCCTCCGGTCGATCTGCTGTTCGCCTTCGTGTCCGACGAGGAGGTCGGCGGCGAGGCCGGCCTCCCCGCGCTTCTGGAGGATGGATTGGCAGCGGACGCCTGCGTGATCGGCGAGACGACCTGCGAGGACGGGCGCCACTCCCTGACCGTCGCGGATCGCGGGTCGATCTGGCTGACCCTCGAAGCCGTCGGGGCCGGCGCCCATGGTTCACGTCCGGCCCTCGGGGAGAACGCGATCGACCGGCTCTATCGGGGCGTCGAAACCCTCCGTGAGCGGTTCGGCGGCCGGCCGTTGGAGCTCGCGGACCCCGTCGAAGCCATCATCCAGGAGTCGATCGAGTACTACGGACCGTTGATGGGCCAGGAAGAGGCGAGAGAGCTGTTCTATCACCCGTCGATCAATCTCGGGACCATCGAGGGTGGCACGGCGGTGAACGCCGTCCCCGAGTCCGCGCGGGCCCGCCTCGATATCAGACTGGCCCCGGCTGTGCACACCCCGGACGTGATCGAGGACATCCGCGCCTGTGTCGAGACGTGTGAGGGCGTGACCGTGGCCGACATCACCTGGAGTATCGGCACCTACCTCGACCTCCAGCAGCCGATCGTCCGCGCGACCCAAGACATCGCTCAGGAGGTGACGGACGAACGCGTCTACCGCCGGAGCGCGACTGGGGGCGGCGACGCGAAGACGCTGCGTAACGCGGGCGTACCGACCGTCGAGTTCGCCCTCGGGACCGATACCGTTCATGCCGACAACGAGTACACAACTGTCGAAATCCTCCGTGGGAACGCCCAGGTATACACCCGGCTGCCGCGGCGATTCGCCGAAGCGCTGGGTCAATGAAGGCCATCGAAGCGCCGTCGACTGTGTGGAGGCCGGGGCTTACACCGATACCCGATCCCCGATCTCGACGATCTCGATCCGTTTCGGATACGACCGGCGGCGGGCGTGATCGAACAACGCCGTAGGTTCGGCGGTCATGCCTTTCCACATGTCGTGATGGCTCGGCAGGAGCCGATCGACCTGGAACTGGTTCGCCAGATCGATGACCCCGTCCTCGTCGGCATACCATTTGGTTAGCCCGGGTTCGCCGGTCTCCGAGTCCGGGATCTGCCCGGTCGAACCGAACGCGAGACAGCCGAGGTCGATATCGTACTGCTCGCCGAGGTTCGCTAGCCGGTCGGCCGGTTTCGAATCGCCGGCATGTAGGAAGGTGCCAGCCTCGGACTCGATGATGTAGGAGACTGGATGGACGGCGTCCGGGTCGTGGGCAGGTTCGACATTGATCGTGAAGGCACCGACCTGGAAGGTGTCGCCCTCAGCGAGGGTCACGAACCGATCGGCGTCCAGGTCCCAGCGCTCGACCCACCCCTCCTCGTTCGTGACCGCGATGCTCGCATCGGGGCCATAGAACGTCGCGCCGGTCCCGGCGATGATCGGCGCCTGCGTGGGCCCGTGGACGTGATCGACGTGTTCATGGCTGACCAGGATCGCATCGGCCGCGGCGACCGCCTGCGGCTCGAACGGCACCGGAATCATACGGACGGTCCGGGGCGGGTCGCCGGTGCCGAGGTACGGATCGATGAGCAGCGTCGTCCCGTCGGCAGCCTTGAGCACGAAGCCGTTACAGCCGAGATACCAGACGTCGACACCGTCGGGCTCAGCGTCTTCGATCTCGCGGGGCAGCCAATCACCCCAGTCTGAGTGAATACTCATGGGGGTTCTGGGACCGGACGGTCGCTAAACGTTGTGCTCCCGATGTGGCGTCGTCACCCATCGACCAGGGTACTGCTCAGTCCTGACAGCAGCCGCCGGCCTCGCCGCCGAAGTCGATCGCCAACGGCTCGGAGATGGCTTTGTTCACGTCCTCGAGCCGATCGACGAGTTCCTCCTGGGCCTCGATGAATTCAGCCATGACGGGCAGAGAGTGCAGCTCCTCCTGGGCGGTCTGGACGCTTTCGAGGTCCTCCTCCTCGGCCTGCCCGGACTGCTTGGCCAACATGAACTGCTGGCGGACCTGCTCGAACTCCTTGATCTTCTCCTGGGCTTCGTCGTCAGCTTGCACGGCTTCGCGAGCCACCTCGAAGGCTTCGTACTCCGGCAGCTCCGCGATCGCCTCCCCCAGTTCACGACCCATTTCATCGACGGCCGGCCGCTCTTCGGCGGCCGGTTCGGTATCGACGCTCATCGACGTCCGCTTCGCCCGCGGCGCCTTTCAACCTGCCGGTGATTCTCCGTCCGCGCCTGACTCGAGTGTGGCTTCGACGAACGTGACGAGGTCGGCCAGCTCCTGCTGACCGATCCCGTGACCGACCGGATAGGTCTCGTAGGTCACTTCACACCCGAGCGATCGGAACCGCTCGGCCGCGGTCTCGGCCCGGCTTGCGGGGATCAACTGGTCGGCGGTGCCGGCCCCGATGAACACCGGGGTTCCGCTGACGCCATCGGGAGCCAAGTCGGCGTGCGTCTCCGCCAAATAGCCGTGATGGGCGCTGATCCAGCCATAGCGGTCCGGCCGTTCGAGCAGCAGCGAGAACGTCATGATGGCTCCTTGGCTGAATCCCAGGAGGCCGACCCGATCCGAGTCGATATTGTAGCGCTCCGGCGCGGCGGAGACGGCCTCGCTGACAAGATCAAGGCTGCGTCGGAAGCCCTCGGGATCCGGCTGGCTCTGGTGGAGCCCGCCGGCCGACATGTCGATTTCGTACCAGGTATAGCCGCCCATCAGGGCCTCCGGGGCGCGAAGGCTCAGCGCGGCCAACTCGTCCGGGAGCTGGCGCGCGACCGGCAACAGGTCCTGTTCGTCCGCGCCCCGCCCGTGCAGCACGATCACCACGGGCGACGGGCCGCCAGCAGCTGACTGCGGCGGGACGAACTCGTGTTCCAACGGCAGTTCGACCATGGGAGAACCCTCCGTACCGCGCCGTTAGAACCCTGTTGGAATCGGCTCCTTCCGGGGCACGGTGAAACGCCGTCGTTATACCGCTCGCCCGGGAACAGCGGTCAATGGCTGATCAGCGTTCCGCGGGGGATCTGCGGAACACCGGGCTCGCCCTGACTCACGACCGCGAATGGGACTACGAGCTTGATCGCATCGTGGAAGCTGTCCGAGACCGGGAGGCGGAGACTGTGGGCCTCCAGTTCCCGGAAGGTCTCAAGCGACGGGGGCCGGCTGTGGCGGACGACCTGCGGAAGCTGCTCCCCGATGGCGTGCGGGTCCTGATTTCGGGCCAACCCTGCTACGGCGCCTGCGACCTCGATACGTTCCTGATGAAGCGCACCGACGTTTTCGTTCACTTCGGCCACAGCCCGATGAAGGAGTCGGAGAAGATCATCTACGTGCCGCTGTTCTCCAACGTGGACGTGGCGCCGATCATGCGGGAGGCGTTCGACGAGCTCGCGCCTCCGACTGAGCAGGCGGCGGTGGGGCTGGTCACCACAGCCCAGCACATGAACAAGTTCGACGAGATGCGGGCCCTCTTAGAGGAGGAGGGCTATCGCGTCGAGACCCGGCGGGGGGACGAGCGGCTCACCCACGCCGGCCAGGTGTTGGGGTGCAACTACGCGTCCGCCGACGTCGATGCCGAACAGATCCTGTACGTCGGGGGCGGCAAGTTCCACCCGTTAGGGCTCGCCATGGAGCACCCCGAGAAACGGGTCGTGATCGCCGACCCCGTGAACATGACTGTCTCGATCGCCGACACCGAGAAGTTCATGAAACAGCGGTACGGGGCGGTGCACCGGGCGATGGACGCCGAGTCCTGGGGCGTCATCTTCTGCACCAAGATCGGCCAAGGGCGATGGGACGTCGCCGATGACATCGTGGCCGAGAACGACGACGCCTATCTCATAACCATGGACGAGATCACGCCCGATCGCCTCATCAATTTCGACGTCGATGCGTTCGTCAACACGGGCTGTCCCCGAATCACCACGGACGACGGACCGCAGTTCAAGAAGCCGATGTTGACGCCCGGCGAATACCGCATCGCCATCGGCGAGGAACCGCTAGATTCCCTGTCCTTCGATACCTTCCACGGCACCTGGTGAGCGCCGGCGATCGTCAAGCTGGCCGCCATCTCAAGCTCTGCGTTCGGCAGCGGAGTGATTACTATCATGCATCGATACCAATATTTATATAATTAGAAGGTATTTCAAATCATATGAGCACGACCGTCGATCTCAGTGGTGCCGTCTCCGGCTGCCGGCCGGCGGCCGGGACCCCGGTCACGATACCGGCAAGGGCCATTGCTTCGACTGCCGATCCGTACCTCGACCGGTTCAAGTCGGAACTCGACGCCGAGGGCTACGTGCCATCGGAACTCCAGATCGATGCCGCGTTCGACGCGGACTGCAGCCTCACGACCCAGTCAGAAGCTGACCGGATCCGGGAGCTGATCCGGGCGGCCGACTACCTCGGGGTCGGCACGGTCCGCCTCGAGATCGACTGCATCGAGGATCCCGGCAAGGTCCGGCCGGCCCTTTCGGCCCTTCGCGAACGGGCGGAGCGTGAGGGGCTGACGCTGACGATAAACGGTCTCGATACGGACGAGCTATAGGCGGTCGGCCCCGTCGTTCGCCCGATGGAATCGAAACGGGCGCTCGGCCGACGCCTCGCGGAACTCGATGGATTCGAGGCGCCGGCGCCGGAGCTGGAGCAGTATCCCAGCTCCGCCGACATCGCCGCGACGTTGATCCACCTCGCCGACCTCCAGGGGGACCTCGAGCGTCCAGTGCTCGATCTGGGAACCGGGACCGGCATCCTCGCCCTCGGCGCCGCACTTCGGGCTGCCCCCCGGGCTGTGGGAATCGAACGCGATCGGCGCGCCCTGGAAACAGCAGTCCGCAACGAACGGTCGCTCGATCCACCGAGGCCGGTGGACTGGGTGGTGGGCGACGCCACCAGCCTCCCGATCTCGATGGAGGAGGTCACCGTAGTGATGAACCCGCCGTTCGGAGCTCAGGACGGCCATGAACACGCTGATCGCGCGTTCGTCAAAACCGTCGCGGGCATCGCGACCGTTTCCTACGCGATCCATAACGCCGGGAGCTGGGAGTTCGTCGAGGCCTTCGCCGCGGATAACGGCGGCCGGGTCACCCACGCCTACGAGGCTTCGATGGCACTGGAACGGCAGTTCGGGTTTCACGACGAGGACCGCGCCGAGATCCCCGTGGAACTGTTCCGGATCGAGTGGCACTGACCGCGATCACCGACCACGATACGTCTCCCGTTGGGCGATCACGACACGGGTCCCGTTCACGGCAGCCAGGATCCGGGAGCCGTTGCGCCTGAAGGTGATGCCGGCAGCGGTTTGCGACTCGTTGGCGGTCGGTAACGGGACCGAGTCGACGGTCCGATTGTCCCGGCGAACGTCAAGCGTGAAGCCCCCGATACCGGGATCGACTTCGATCCGGTGCCCGCGCAGCACCGGCTCGGCGATCCGGGCCGAGGAGAGGAACGCGAGCTGCTGAGGACCGCCGGGCGGTTTCAGAAAGACCCGATAGGCCGTGCCGTTGCCCGTTACGTCCCAACCCTCACGGGTCGCAATCACGGATTCACGCCAGCCAGGGCCGCCCAGGATGACCCGGTTCCGGCCCGCGAAGTCGAGTCGCGCTTTCGACACCGCCTGAGTCCAGATCTGGCGATCGCTGCTGATCACGATGACCCCGCTGGAGCGGACCTGCGTGGTCTCACCCATCAGGCTCAGGTTCACGATGCTGGTCTGTTGGTTGACGACGTCCTCGGCATACACCACGGTGTAGTCGCGGACCTCGATCGCGGGTCCATCGCCCGGCGCGGCCTGGTCTGACACGGTGGTCAGGTTCAACGGGACGGCGACACCGCTCACGGCGGCGGCCGGGAGGATCAGCAGGACGAGCCCGAGCGATCTGATCGGGAACGCCGTCCGGGGGAGCGGCTCCGCCGAATGGGTCGCCAGGACGCCCAGCGTGATCACCAACGCCAGCCCGAGGACCAGGATCACGCCGAGCCCCCGGAACAGGACGAACTCGCTGCTCCCGCGGAACCACCAAACGGCCCAGAGCGACAGCGACGTCCCGACGAGGAGGCTGCCGGCCCACAACCGGGACGGGCTGCGGGATCGCTGGCCGAGGACGGCGGCCCCGAGCGCGAGCCCGAGGAAGAGCCCGAGCAGGTGGCCCTGGATCGCGATCCCGGCCCACCAAGGGCGGCCGAACGAGGGCTCGGCCTGCGCGACGACGACCGGGGTGTCGAGAGCGCGATAGAACACACCCACCACGTCATCCACGGTGAGCGCCACCACGGTCCAGATCGGATAGCGGACCAGGGCGAACCCGGCGAACGCGAACACGACGCCGGAGAAGCCGATGACCGGCCCCCAGGAGAAGAGGCCGGTGAGGAGGCCGACGGCGATCACCCCCGCCGGGAAGACGACAAACGCTCGGACGTACGGGTTGGCCCGCCAGCCATCGAAGGCCTCGGCTCCCCGCCGAGTCGGATAGTGGCCCCAAGCGAACTCGGCCAGCGACCCGATCACGACCGTGCCGAGCAGGTTCCCGGTGAGATGGCCGACGCCGTTGTGCGCGAAGGGTGCTACCGCCACACCGAGCGGATAGAGATAGGACCAGGCCCGATACGGCAGGACCAGCGGGGCGTTCCAGTGGTCGACGCCGCCTTGCAGCACCAAGTAGACCGCCAGGACGAACAGCCCGCTCGTGATGGTGCCCCAGGGCACGCCCAATAGGAGACGAGCCCGACGCGTGGCCCCCCAGTCGGTCGCTCGCTCGAGCCACCGAACGACTGCCACCGATACCAGCAGCGCGAGGACCACGCCGAGTTCGGTGGCCGGCAGCCACGGCGGCACCGATACCATGGCCAATTGCACGGACCGGGGGCAGTTAGGAATTGGTACACGCGGCCAAGAGCTTTCGATGTAGCGCGCCGAGGCCTCGGACATGCGGGTCCGGTTGATCCAGGACGAGGAAGACGTTCGAGAACTGATGCGGGCGCACGCTCGTGCCTGGGAGGCCGCCTACGCGGGCGTCCTACCGGACACCGTCATTCAGGACGTCGCCGACGCGGATCCGGGGCCGGAGGCGGTGCGCGCTCGGTACGAGCGGCTGGCCGAGTACGACGACAAAGTGCTCGTGGCCGAGGACGACGCCGGCACGGTGCAGGGCTACGCCGTCTTCCGCTGGGGGGCCGACGAGACGAAGTCCAGTGTGCGCGACGGCGAGGCCGAGCTCAAGGAACTCTACGTGGATCCCGAGTGGTGGGGCGAGGGCTTCGGAACGGCCCTGCTCCGAGCGGGTATCGATCGGCTCCCGACGGACATCGACAGCCTCGCCCTCGAGACGTTGGTCGGCAACGACATCGGGATCGCGTTCTACGAGGCTCGCGGGTTCGAGCGGGACGGCACGGCGTCGTTCGAGACCGAGGCCGGCCGCCACCGGACCTACGTCTACCGGAAACAGCTGCCGTAGCGCCGTCTCGATTCAGCGAGACGAAACGTTCAAACCCGCGAACAGGGTACGGCGCGTATGGAACTCCGCGTCATCGAGAAGTCGGAGGCCGAACTCGTCATCGAGATCGGGGGTGAGGACCACACGTTCATGAACGTCCTCAAGGGCGCACTCCTGGAAAGTGAGGGCGTGACCGCGGCGACCTACGACATGAACCCGGAGCAGTCCGGCGGGCAAACCGATCCCATCCTCTCGGTAAAGACCGACGATCGCGACCCGCTGGACGCGCTCGAGGATGCGGCCGGCAACATCAAGGACACGTCGGCCGGCTTGATCGACGCCTACGAGGCGGCGGTCTGATCGGCTGCTCGGGGAGACGGGACTGCCTGGTTGTTCAGTCGCGATCGCCATGCGACGCCGTGACTACCTGATCGGTGGCCTGGCCGCGAGCGGGCTGTTGGCGGGTTGTGTGAACGTGCCGACCGGTGGGGGCTCCCCGACGCCCCGACCGCGCGTCAGGATCACCGAGACGGACGGCCGGCCCGATCTCCCGGTTCGTCCAGCGATCGAAGTCGTCGCCGCCGAGCCAACAGCCGGTGGTCCCCCGGAGCTCCGGGCGGCGCTTACGAACACCGCGGACCACGCGATCGAAGTCGGCGAGGAGCGGGACATCGTCTTCGCCTTCGTGACCAGCCAGGCCCGCCCCGGGTTGACCCTGCTGCCGATCGACGACGATTACGACGCGGTCGAGCCCGGGTGTTGGCGGCTCGCAGATCCGGTCGTCGTCCCGGAGTACTACGGCGTGATCTCGCTCGATCCCGGGGAAACGACGGAACGGCGGTTGGGTGTGTGGGCCAGCCCCGACGGGAGCGGTTGTTTGCCCCCTGGAGAGTTCCGGTTCCAAACGACCTACGCCGGGGCCCCTGATCGAGACGACGCGGTCCAGGATCCCGCGTGGTCCGGCCAGTGGGGCTTCACGCTCGCCGTGGAATCCAAGTAGGGTTCAGAGTCGGACAGGGACGCCCTGCTCGGCGAGGGCCGCCTTGACTTCCGGGATGCCGTACTCGCCGAAGTGAAAGATCGACGCGGCCAGGGCCGCGTCGGCATCAGCTTCGGTGAACGCCTCGTACATGTCATCCGGGCCGCCACAGCCAGACGAGGCGATCACCGGCGTGGAGACGGCGTCCGATACGGCTCGGGTGAGCGGGATATCGTACCCCTCCCGCGTCCCATCGGTGTCGATGGAGTTCACGAACAGTTCGCCGGCACCCCGCTGTTCGGCCTCGGCCGCCCATTCGATGACGTCGATCCCGGTGCCCTCACGCCCGCCTTTGACCGTCGCTTCGAACCAGCAAGACTCGCCGTTTACCGGTTCGTAGTGCTCGCCGTCGGCATCGAACCGGCGCTTCGCGTCGATGCTGATGACGATACACTGACTCCCGAACGCGGCAGCGCCCTCAGAGATGAGCTCCGGTCGATCGAGGGCCGCGGTGTTGATCGAGACCTTGTCGGCGCCGGCGCGCAGCGTTTCCTTGATATCGGCCTGCGTCCGGATCCCGCCCCCGACCATGAGCGGGATAAACACCTCATCAGCGACCGCCGACACGGCGTCCAGCATCGTCGCTCGGCCCTCGGCCGAGGCCGTGATGTCGAGGAAGACCAGCTCATCCGCGCCGGCCTCGTTGTAAGCCCGAGCCATCTCGATCGGGTCACCGGTATAGGCGAGGTCCTCGAAGTGGACGCCCGTGTAAACGGCTGGCTCTCCCTGCTCGTCGAGATCGACGTCGATACACGGAATGATGCGTTTCGTGAGTGGCATGGGTTCGGCCCGATTCCCGGGGATCACAGTAGCGGGTGCTGCGGTACCCGATTCCTATCGCAGGAAACCATCCCCGAGCGTAAGAACCTATCAATCTCACCGTGCCTGATCCCCTGCTCGGATCGACTGGTTGGCCGCGTATCGATCTGGCGGCTCGATACCTCGTTCATCGGGGAATTGACCCGATAATCTCGCGGATCAGCGCGGCCAGGTCGTCGAACTGATGATGGTCTATCCGGACAGAACCTCACGAGTGGCGAACCCCCGTTGACAGTGGGTTGAAGGATGATAGTGTACCTCCCTCAGGACCGCAGCGCCAGTCCTTTCTCGCTATCGCGGAATTCCCGAACTACGCCTATCGGTACCCTGAAGTCGGTCGTCCGACCAGATCAGAGCATGAGCGATGAAGCGGACACTGAGGCGGAAGCCGAGAGTGATCAGCCCGGGGAGGACGGGGTCTGGAGCCGCGAGACGGCCCCCCAGACGCCGTTCACTCTCCGGCAGGTCGGCATCGGCCTCGTGATCGCTGTCGTCGGGGCCGCGGTAGCTTTCGGCCTCCCGCTGGCCTTGGCCTGAGCCGCCCATCAGGGGACGGCGATCCGGACCGAGTGCGTTTTAGTGGGGCCTGGTCTATCGCGACCCGTGCTCCGGGCCGAGCTCCACACCCACTCGCAGCTATCCTACGACGGCCGCGACCCGGTCGACCTGTTGCTCGGTCAGGCGGCGGCGGTGGGGCTCGACGCGTTAGCCGTGACCGACCACGACGCGATCGACGCCAGCCTCGAGATGGTCGATAAGGCGGCTGCATACGATCTCGTCGGCATCCCCGGGCTGGAAGTCAGCAGCGAGGCCGGCCACGTGCTCGGCCTCGGCGTGACCGAGCGCATTCAGGACGGGCTCCCCTTCATGGAGACCGTCGAACGGATCAGGGACCACGGCGGGATCGCCGTCGTGCCACATCCCTTCCAGAAGTCCCGCTCCGGCGTTGGCGCGTATGTCTCCCGGGCCGAGCTGGCGAGCGTTGATGCCATCGAGGTCTACAACTCGCGGTTGCTGACCGGACGCGGCAACCGCCGGGCCCGAGACTTCGCCAGAGAACTCGACGTCCCGATGACGGCGGGGAGCGACGCGCACATCAGCGAGATGGTTGGCCAGGCCGTCACTCGGATCGGAGCTGAGGAACGAACCGTCCAGGGGATCGTCGACGCGATCAGGGCCGGCCGGACCGAGGTCGAAGGCAAACGGACGCCGTGGCACATCAGCTTTCGACAGGCGGCGGGTGGCGCTCGGCGCCGGGTCCGAGCCCGCCTGAACGAGTGGTTCTGAGACCCCTACAGAGGTCCTTCAGGGGCGGCTTCCGCGACGAGCAGGCGCCGTTCAATTCCCGACAGCCTCGATCGCCGCGAGCCCCAGCTCCCGGACGTCGGGTGCTAACTCCGGGTCGTTCGCCCGCAGGTCGGCGGCCGTAAACCACTCCCACGCCTCGGCCGGCGCCTCGCCGGGGGCTGGCTCGATCGTCCGGCGCTGCACCGACCCGAAGAACACGAAGTCGATGTGCTGGTGACTCACGTGGCCGTCGTGGACATCGATGTCCTCGAGCAGCAGGCCGGCCGGTTCCGGCAAGCTCCGCACCGTCGTGGAATCCAGGTCGCCCGACTCGGCAACCAAGGCGACGTCGAGCCCCGTCTCCTCCCGGACTTCGCGCACCGCCGCGTCGTGGGGGAGTTCGTCCCGATCGAGGTGGCCGCCCGGCGGCAGCCACATGTCCAGCCCGTCGTGGGGGTGCAGGGCCGTCGCCCCGTCGTTGACGATGTACGTGGTCGCCACGAAATGCCGCGTCGTCTCCATGTCCGGTACCCGTTCGGTCGATGGGGAAACCGTTTCGTTCGCTCCGAGCGGGAGGCTCGCATGGCGTCCGGGGTTCCGAAACCCTTACCGCAGCGCCACGGCTCCCATCAGCCATGAGCCCCGCCGTCGACCCCGACGAGGTCCGCCACATCGCGTCCCTGGCCCGGATCCAGCTGGCGGACGAGGAGGTCGACGCCTTCGCCGAACAGTTCGCCGAGATCCTGGCCCACTTCGAAACGTTGGACGAGGTCCCGTCCGTCGAATCCGAGCCGGACTTGGTCAACGTGATGCGAGCCGACGAGGTCGAGGACGGGCTGGAGCAGGATGAAGCCCTCCGGAACGCCCCGGATACCGAGGACGGCTATTTCAAAGGGCCCCCCGTCTCATGAGCGCCGAGGACGATCCGCTGAACGCCTTCGTCACCCAGGAGCGGATCGATGGGGCGGCCGAGGGGCCGCTATCAGGCCGGACGGTCGCGGTCAAGGACAACATCTCGACCGCGGGCGTGCGCACGACCTGTGCATCACCTATGCTGGCCGACTACGTCCCGCCGTACGATGCGACCGTCGTCGAGCGGCTCCGCGAGGCGGGCGCGACCATCGTGGGCAAGACGAACATGGACGAGTTCGGGATGGGCACGACCACCGAGACCTCGGCGTTCGGCCCGACTCGGAATCCGGTCGACGACGCCCACGTCGCCGGCGGCTCCTCCGGCGGTTCGGCCGCGGCCGTGGCGTCCGGGCAGGCCGATCTGGCGCTCGGGTCCGACACGGGCGGCTCGATCCGCTGTCCGGCCGCGTTCTGTGGCGTGGCCGGGATCAAGCCGACCTACGGCCTGGTCTCCCGGTACGGCCTGGTCGCCTACGCGAACAGCCTCGAGCAGATCGGCCCGATCGCGCCGACCATTGCGGAAGCCGCGGAGCTCCTCGAAGTGCTCGCCGGGCCCGATCCCAAGGACGCCACCACGCACGAGGCCGGGGCGGACGCGAGCTACGCCGATGCGGCCGGCGAGGCGGTGGACGGGTTGACGATCGGCGTGCCCACGGAGTTGATCGAAGGCGTCGAGGAAGGGATCGAGACCCAGTTCGAAGCCGGGCTCTCGGCCCTCGAGGACGCCGGCGCGACGATCACTGAGGTCGATCTCCCCTCGATCGAACACGCGGTCGCGGCCTACTACGTCATCGCGATGGCCGAGGCCTCCTCGAACCTGGCCCGCTTTGACGGCGTCAGGTACGGGGTCTCAGGCGGCTACGACGGCAATTGGAACGAGGCGTTCGCACGGTCCCGGGAGCGGGGCTTCGGCGACGAAGTGAAGCGCCGGGTGCTGTTAGGGACCTACGCCCTCTCGGCGGGCTATCACGACCAGTACTACGCCAAGGCCCAGGACGCCCGGGCCTGGCTGCAGCAGGATTTCGACGCGGCGTTCGAGGCGGCCGATGTGCTGGCGAGTCCGACGATGCCCGTCACCGCGTTCGAGCTGGGGGAATCGCTCGAGGACCCACTGCAGATGTATCTCGCGGACGCGAACACCGTCCCGGTGAACCTCGCGAACCTGCCGGCCGTCTCGGTCCCGGCCGGCACGGACGAGGAAGGCCTGCCGGTCGGCCTGCAGCTCATCGGGCCGGCCTTCGGCGAACGGCCCGCCATCCGCGCTGCCAGTGCCGTGGAAGCCGCCTTCTGAGTCACAGTCCGAGTATCGAACGCGCCTGTGCCGGCGTCGCCACGGGCCGCTCCAACATGTCGGCCAGGGCGACGGTGCGCTCGACCAGCTGCGCGTTGGATTCCGCGGGTTCGCCCTCGCGGAAGTAGACGTTGTCCTCGAGGCCGACCCGGACGTGGCCGCCGAGGATCAGTCCCATCGTGGTGAGCGGCAGCTGGTGGCGGCCGAAGGCGAGCGTATTGAACAGGGCGCCGTCAGGGAGGTTCTCGACCAGGTGGACGAGGTTCCGGGGGTTGGCCGGCGTGAGAGTGCCGGGCCCGAGAATGAGGTTCACGTAGACGGGCTCATCGAGCGCCGCCCGCTCGAACAGGCCGTGGACCTCGTTGAGGTGACCGTCGTTGAACGCCTCCAGCTCGGGCTTGATCCCCCGGTCGGCCATGCTGTCGTACAGCCGATCGATGGTGGCCCGCGTGTTCTCGGTCGTCAGGTGTTCATACCGGTTCAACGGGCCCATGTCCAGCGAGGCCATGTCTGGCGGTGGGTCCGTTTTCAGGCCGTTGGCCCGTTCCTCGACCGGAACGCCCGTGCCGCCCGTCGAGTGCTGGACGATGACCGCGTCCGTGCGGCGACGGACCGCGTCCGTGACCGCCTGGAACTGCTCCGGATCGAAGGACCGCTCACCGGTCGGCTCACGGGCGTGCAGGTGAACGATCGCCGCGCCCGCTTCCTCACAAGCGGCTGCCGCGGCGCCGATTTCGGCGGGCGTTTCCGGGAGGTTCGGGTTCGCTTCCTTGCCGTGGATACCGCCCGTCAGGGCGGCCGTGACGATCACCGGCTCGCCGGCCAGGTAATCCGCGTAGGCCATTCAGGCGTCCTCCAGGTCCTCCGCCGCTCGATAGATCTCGCAGTGCTCGGCCGGTTCGAGGTCGAACCGGCCCCGACAGATGTCGGCGCGCATCGGTTGGACGAACCGGTGGGCCGCCGTACAGTACGGTCGCTCGCGGTCGAAGGTCCGGTCCCCGTCGGACCGCCGATACTCGAGGTAGGGACACACCATTGTCGGCCGTGTTCCCATTGCGGCGGCAAAGGCGTTCGCTCCGCGGAACGGATCCGAGTGGCTGGGGGTTCCTTGGTCGATCCGGCGCCGACACTGATCGGTCTCAGTTGGCAGCGGCGGACTGACAATCGGGGTACAGAACCTTCGGCGGGGTCGCTCGCTAACGGCCGTTACGCGGCTATTCGGCGTCCTCGTACGCCAGGTTCATGATCCACTGCGAGAACGCGTCGGACTGCACGTCGATGTCTTCCTCGCCGACGAACGGCGACAGCATGTCGCCGGCCATCAGCAGCGAGAACTCGAGGTCGGCGGCGGCCGGGGAGAGGTAGTAAGTCCGGTGGCCCTGGTAGACGGCTTCGTCCCGGTTGATCAGGTCCTGCTCGAGCAGCGATTCGACGATCCGGCTGCCCTTGCGGGAGGACACGTCGAGGGCCTTCCAGAACTCGCTCTGATAGATGCCTCCCTCCTCGCGGATGAGTTCGAGTCCCGCCCGCTCGTCCTCCGAGAGGTCCGTCTCCTGGGCCGCAGCGCTCATAGGCAGTGATAGCGCCAGCGGACCGTTTAAACCTGCGCTTCTACCGACGTGAACTCGGTTTCACACGGGGGGCCGTCCGCGTATCGGTACAGCGCGCCATCCGAATCGAGAGCGATGAGCGAACAGGAGCGCGTGCCGAAGCCGTCCCGGTGGACGCATACGCCGTACTCGTGATCAGCCAGCACCGCGGCCGCCCGGTCAAGCCACTCCTCGGCCGTTTCGTCCGTCGAAACCGCTAACTCCGCCCGGAGCTGCCCCGCGTTGGCCAGCTGCTCGGCGGAGAGTTCCTCCCGCCCGGGCATCTCGACGAACCGATCGTCCCACCCGGCGTTCAGCATGGCGTGGACCCCCGGGTCGAGTTCGGCGGACCGGAGTCCGTCATCCCACTCGAAGATCAGGGCCTCCTCCGGGTCCGCGACGAGGAGGTTGAACGGCTCGTAGGACTCGGACCGGACGGCCTCCCCGACACGACTGCCGGCGGCCGTGGCCGAGTCCGACGCCAACAGGTCCCGCACGAGGAGCCCTCTGGACCGCGTGCCCTCCCGATCGGTCGCCGACCAGCGGTTGCTGAGCCCGACGAGAAGCCCGTCCTCGTTGTAGCCCAGCCAGGTGCCGCCCGCCTCGGCATCCAGCGGGGCCACGATCCTGGGTTCCTCCTCGATGAGCGCCGGCGGCTTCGCCGGTCGGTCGAGGGCCTCGTCACGGTTGGCCGCTACGGCTATGGGGGTCTCCTGAAGGACCTGCCAGGCGATCACCAGCGTGCACACGGCTGGACCCTGGGTTCGGAGTAGCATAAGTCCGGCCGGTTTATCCGCAGTACCCTCGATAGAGACATGGAAAACGGGGTTCGGAGCACTACGCGCGACCGAGGAATCGTTTGATAGCTTCCGCATATACCACGGCCGCGCGTTTGACGGAGGGCCACCGGATGGACTCGTTCGGGAAATGCGCGTCCTCGATCCGGCCGGGGCCGAAGAGCACGGTTGGGATCCCAGCTTCGACATAGTGTCGGGAGTCGGCGCCATAGGTCTCCCCGATCGGCGGGGTTTGGTCCAACCCGGCGAGAGTCATCGCCTCCTGGACACACTCGACGATCGGTTCGTCCGCGCTCACCTCCGCGGGTTCGAACTGCACGTCAACCTTTTCAAGCGACGGTGATTGCTGGCGCAGCCAACCGCTCGATTCCGCCGCAGCTGCAAGCCGATCGCGATACTGCTCGATGACCTCGTCCACCGTTTCATGCGGCGCGACCCCCAATCTGGCGTCGGCTTCGAGTCGGGCAGGGACGTTCGAGGCCCAGTTCCCGGCTTCGACGCGGCCGATCACGGTGGGCCAGGGGATCTCGAACCGATCGTAAGCGGGATGGGTCACCTGTTCGGCGCGTTCGCGTTCCAGGTCGCGCATGGCAGTCCGGAGGTCCTCGAAGCGATCCAGCACGTCGACGCCTTGCCAGCGGCGGGCCCCATGGGCGGAGCGGCCGTCGATCGTTAGTCTGACCATGGCGGCGCCCGCGGTGGCCGTAACCAGCCGCCCCCCGGTCGGCTCGGCGACGATGGCCGCGTCCCGCTCGAAGTCGTACGGATTGGATGCCGCAGCTGTGACAGCTCCCAGTCCGCCCAGTTCTTCGCCGGCGACACTCTCGACCACGATCCGTCCATTCAGCTCCGTTGCGGTCTCGGACGCCACCAACGCGCCCACGATACACGCGGCGACCTGGCTCTTCATGTCTACCGCCCCCCGGGCCTGTAAGCTGTCGCCCGCCCAGGTCGGATCGAACGGATCAGTCGACCAGTGCTCCCGCTCGACCGGCACGACGTCGACGTGGCCGTTCAACACCAATGTCTGCCCCTGTGTGGGGTCGCCGAATTCCAAGATCCCCGCGACGCTCCGGCGGTCGTCCAGCTCGAGCTCGTCGACGGGCGGAAACGACGGGTGTTCGCCGAGGACGGCGGGATCGGGATCCCAGGAAACGGTCCGGAACCCGAGTTCCGCCAGTCGGTCCTGAAGCCACCGGTTCACTGGCCCTTCCTCCCCGTCAGTGGACTCGTACCGGAGCAGGCCTTCGGTCAAGTCCCTGATGAGGGTCTCGTGTTCGGCGGTCAGGGCCGTCATAGCGACCGTTCCCCGGGGCCCACAATCAGTCCTCCGACTAGTTCAGTAAGCCGGCGCGTTCGGCGGAGAATTACGGCCGGCTGTACCGCTCCGCCACCGACTGCGGAACCCGACTCGTCGAGCGGGCCATGCCCTCAGCGCTCACCGCCAGCGGCTGAAATCGGGTCCCCTCGACCTGAGGAGCGGTGCCGGAGCCAAGCCAGGCGAGTCCTCTGCTCGAGCGACACGTGGTGACTTCGAGGACCGGTCGGCGATCCGGAAAACCGACCGCCGGCGCCGGCCTGATCCCCGCGAACAGCCCCGTCAGGCTTATCAACCCCCTTCCCGAACCCCCGCCCGTTCAATGGTCACTGTCGAGATCAACGTCCCCGACCACCTCGACATGCAGATCGCCCAACTCGTCGATCAGGGCGATTTCGTGAACCGCGAAGAAGCTGTCGAGGAGCTGTTATCCACCGGGCTCAAGGCGTACAAGACCAGCGGCCCGATGTCGGACTCCGCCGAGGAGGGCTTCGATGACGAGATGATGGGTCACGAGGACGAATACGTCTTCTAAGGACTGCTCAAAACCTGCCGGTCGGTTGTCACGCTGTCTCGGGCAAGCCTTAAACCCATATTCGGCCTACAGCGATCCATGCATAAGGACGAACTACTCGAGCTCCACGAGGAGCTCGTTGTAATCAAGGACTACTTCCAGAGCCGCGAAGACGTGGATGACGATCGGTTCCAGGACTACGAGGAACTTGACGTGCGCCCCTCCCACGTGCACAAGTCCAAAAGCGAGCACAAACACGCTGTCTTCGTGCTCGGGAACGCGCTGGCGGAAGCGATGAGCGATGACGAGTTCTCGAACGCGGGTCGGATCTCCAAGCGGATGTCGGAACTGGCAACGGACGCCGAATCGAAGCTGTAGCTGCCGAAACGTATTTGGACCGAACCCGAGACGGCTCGTTCATGGACGGCGCGACAGCCGCCCGCATCCAGGACTGGGACGAACGTCCCGTCTCCGAGGGCTATCGCGGCCTCGGCGAGCTCGCCGATGCCAACTTCACGGGGGCGGTGACGACCGGGTCGGCGTGGCTCTTCATGCTCAACGGGCGGATCGTCGGCGCCGTTGATGGAACGGTCTCGGCCTTCGAACAGGGACAGGCAACGGCCTATACGGCCCCGGATCCCGGCCTGCCCTTGCTCTACGCGATGCAAGCCGCAGGGGGCGAGCCGCGGGCGAAGTACTACACTGACGACAATCCGCTCCCTGAGGTCCACGAGACTCTGGTCGAGGCGGAGTTCACCGGGTATCTGGAGCTCTCGGAGAACGTGCTATCCGGCGATTACTACGTGGTCTACTACGGCGGCAAATCGATGAGCGTGGCCTTCGTCGGCAACTCCGAACAGCTAGTGACCGGCGACGAGGCGTTCCGGGAAGCAGCGGACGAAGTGGGCATCTACGAAGTCATCGACGTGGAGCTGGACGTGCGAAGTGTGCCCGAACCGGCCCCTGCGGATTCAGCGAACCAGGCTGCCGCCGCCAGCGCTCCGGAGGCTACATCGGCCGCCGAACCGGCAACTGACCCGGCTGAGAATCCCTCTGAGACGACAGCCCAACCGGACGAGTCCGAAGCCCCAACGGCGGAGCCAGCTGAGGACACGTCCGGCGACGCATCGGCGCCGGAGTCAGAGCCGGCCACTGTCGCGGAGACAGCCGATCAGCCGACCGGGGAACCAACCGATGCTGGAACCCCAGCACCCGAGGGCGAGGAGGAAGACCCCTTTTCGGAGGAAGAGGCCTGGCGGGAAACCCGCTCGATCCCGGCGCTGGACCCCGAGGAGTCGGAGGCCGTCCCGGAGAGTGGAAACGACGGGACCAGCGCACCCGAGCCGGAGCCGAAACAGGAGCCAGAGTCGCCATCGGACCCGGAGCCGACTGAGTCGGTGGACGAGCGGATCGCCGAGCTGGAGGCCGCCATCGAATCCCAATCGGAAACGATCGCCAAGCTCGAATCGGAGCTCGATTCCTCCAACGAGCAGATCCAGCAGCTCCGACAGGAGCGCGACGCCCTGAAATCCGAACTCGCGACCGCCAAATCGGACGCCGGCGGGGGCGAATCAACGGCTGCTCGGGAGTCCCTCGCCCGCGAGAGCGCGCTCGATCAAACGGATCTGTTCGTCCGTTACGACTCCCAGGGCGACGGGACCCTGGAGAAGGCTCACGACGGCCAGGTCGACCGTGAGCGGGTCGTCAGCAACTTGCGGATCGACCATCACACACGCTTCGATGCCGAGGGGGTCGCGGTCCAGGGCCAACCGTTCGACCGTTTCCTCGAACAGAGCCTCGAATATCAGTTCGTTGACTGGCTCGTCACCGAGTTCCTCTTCGAGATCCAGGATACCGGCAGCCAGCGCGGCCTGCGTGACGTCTTCGATGCGATCCCGCTGATCGATCGAGCCGAGTTCCACGGCGAGGTGACCTGGCGGGACCAGGAGGAGGCCGAGACGGTAACCGAATCTTTCGACGTCGTCTGTCGCGACCGGATGGGCCAGGCACTGATCGTGGCGAACCTGAACGACGTCCGTGATCCGGCGACCGCCGAGATGATGGAGACCCTCATCGGGACCACATCGACGATCGCTGAGGGGACCGACACCCTCGGCGGCGCGTTCCTCGTCACCTCCAGCTTCTTCCGTCCGGACGCCCTCGAAGCGGCATCGGAAGCGACTGGTGGCGGGCTGTTATCCCGCGAGAAACGGTGGAGCTACGTGAAACTGAGCCGGAACCACGGGTATCACCTCTGTCTGGTCGAGGCCCGGGACGACGACTTCCACGTCGCGGTGCCGGAACTCTGAACGGCGACCTGTTTTCCAAAGTGCCAGCGGACGTGGGATCGGACCAGACAGCGAAAACCCGGAGACCGCCTCGAGCCGGCCGGATCAGACCTCGGCTTCGAGGTCCTCGATCTTCATGGACTCCAGCTGCCCGATGATGTCGTCGACCTTTTGGTCGAGGTCCTCGATGAAGCCCTCGGTGTGTTCGGTGGTGACGGCGCCCTGGCTCGACGGTTCGATCAGCGACTCCTCCTCGAGGACCCGGAGGGAGTACCGGACCTTGTGGTGGGGGTAGCCGGTTTCGTTCGACATCTTCACGATCCCGATCGGTTCGTTCCCGATCACCATGCGGAGGACCTGAAGGTGACGTTCCAGCATGTCGACCTCTTTCTCGAGGCGGTCTATCATGACACGTGTTAACTTGCGAGGCGCCCCTTTAAGCGTTGTCCCCCGTGTCTACGAGCCGACGGAGCAGCCGCGTGAACCAGTGTTGCTTCCTGAGCGGTCCATGTTTGAAGTGTCCAACATCTGAGTCCGGTCTCCCGGTCGACCGGCAGACCGTAACGCGTTTAGCGGGAGGTAGTGAATGCGTCGGCGGTATGACCCTCACCATCGTCGGCACCCAGCTGGGCGACGAAGGCAAAGGTGGTATCGTCGACCTCTACGCCGACGATGCCGACGTCGTCGCCCGCTATCAGGGTGGCGATAACGCCGGCCACACGGTGGTCGTCGGCGACCGGGAGTTCAAGCTCTCGCTGGTCCCGAGCGGCGCGGTCCAGGGCCTCGTGGGCGTCCTCGGGAACGGCTGCGTCGTGAACCCGCGGACCCTGTTCGACGAGATCGATACCCTGCGGGAGCGGGGCCTCGATCCGGACGTCAGAGTCGCCCAGCGCGCCCACGTGATCCTACCCCTCCATCGGAAACTGGACGGCCTCGAGGAATCCGAGAAAGCCGAGTCGTCGCTCGACGCCGGCACGACGGGCCGTGGGATCGGCCCGACTTACGAGGACAAGGCCGGCCGGCGTGGCGTTCGCATCGGTGATCTCCTCGATTCCGAGGCGCTCCGGGATCGGTTGAGCTATCTCGTCCCACACAAACGACGGCTGGCGGAGAACGTCTACGGCGTCGAGACCGGGGAGGCGTTCGACCTCGAGGCCATTTACGAGGAGTACCGCGAATACGGAAAGCGGCTCGCCGACGAGGAGATGACGGTCGATTGTGGTTCGTTCCTGGCCGACCGCGTCGCTGCAGGAGAGAACGTCATGTTCGAGGGCGCCCAGGGCACCTCCATCGATATCGACCACGGGATCTACCCGTACGTAACGTCCTCGAACCCGACGGCCGCCTGTGCCGCCACGGGAACCGGTCTCGGGCCCACCGTGGTGGGCGATGGAGCGGTAATCGGCGTGGTCAAAGCCTACCTTTCACGGGTCGGGACCGGGCCGCTGCCGACCGAGATCGAGGGGGACCTCGCCGAGCGGATCCGGGAACGCGGCGGCGAATTCGGTACGGTAACCGGCCGGCCCCGGCGGATCGGTTGGCTCGACCTGCCGATGCTCCGCCATGCGGCCCGGGCGAACGGCCTCACAGCGGTGGTTGTGAATCACGTAGACGTCCTGGCTGAACTCGACGAGGTCCGGGTGGGACATGCCTACGAACTCGACGGGGAGGAGACGTTAGTCATGCCGCCGACAACGGAACGGTGGGCCGACTGCGAACCGGTCTACCGGACGTTTTCTGGCTGGGCCGATCCCGATTGGGGGCTGGTAGCGGAGCAGGGATACGATGCCCTGCCGCCAGCCGCCCGCACGTATCTCCAATACATTCGTGAGCAGCTCGAGGTCCCGCTGGCGGCAATCGGGGTGGGCCCCAAGCGGGAGGAAACCATCGTCCGCCAGCGCCCGTTCGGGGACTGAATCGGAGATCGGCCGGGGCACCCGTCATCCTTTTGCCCCGGCTCCACGTCGCGATAAGCATGAAACGGGATCTGATGGACATCCTCGTCTGCCCGCTTGACAAACACGAGCTCGAGCTCGAGATCGAGGAGGCGGACGACGACGAGATCCTCGAGGGGCAGTTGACCTGTTCTGATTGCGGCGAGGTCTATCCGATCGAGGACGGCATCCCGAACCTCCTCCCGCCGGACATGCGGGAGTCGTCGGCAGCCTGAACCTTTTTGTCTCGGCTGGGCGTCCGAACACGCGTGCCCGACGACCTGGTCGTCCACCTCAATCGCGAGGGCCCCCACTCGATCGAGATCGAACCCCGGCGGTTCGTTGCGGACCAATCCTTCGACATCATCCTTCGGAACCACGGCACGGCGCTCCACGTGCACCTCCACCTCGACGACGACCTGTCGAGCCAGGCCGTCCTCGGCACCGTCAATCACTACGTCGATGAAGAGGCGGTTCGCCGGATCCGGGTCACGGTCGACCAGCCGGTAGAGCCGACCGAAGGGCGACTCAAACTCGTGACGGGGTACGGTTCGGAGACCGAATACGCACGCATCGCGCTCGAGGACGTCGAGCCGGTGGAGCGGCACGTCCAGGTCGACGAGGCGCTCGGCGAACCCGCCACGCCGGAGGAGCCGCCAAAACCGCTCACCGACACCTCGCTGCCCAGTGTGGCCATCGTTGCGATCGCGGTGGTTGCGGGACTGGCTGTAGCCGTAGGCGTTGGCGGGCTCGTGGCCGGGCTCGCGTACGGGATCCTCGGCATCGCGTTGGCGGCCGTGTGGGCGGTCGCCTGGCGGTGACGCCGGGCCGATCGGCGAGCCTCAGACTTTTAGATGGCCGCGACGGAGCGGGTTGCAAAGCGTTATTATCGGCCTCCAAATGGGTCGGTCCATGACGGAGGGCGCCCCGACGACGAAGCTGCTCGACGGCATCACGGTGTTGGATCTGACCACGTTCGTCACCGGCGGGTTTGCGACCCTGATGCTGGCCAATCAAGGGGCGGACGTCATCAAGGTCGAACGCCCACACGTCGGTGACGATAACCGGCATTCGGGACCCCCGTTCGTGGAAACAGAGGGCTACGACGGTCCCGGCGTGACGGCCTCTGATCGGGGTGAGTCACCCTATTTCTGGACCGTCAACTACGGCAAGCGGAGCGTGGAGCTCGACCTCAAAACGGATGAGGGCCGCTCCGCACTATACGAGTTGGCCACGGAGGCCGACGTCTTCGTTGAGAACTACCGACCCGGCACCGCCGACCGACTCGGGGTCGGTTACGACGACATCCGAGCGCGAAACGAGGGGATCATTTACTGTTCGATTTCGGCGTTCGGCGAGACCGGGCCGTGGAGCGACCGTCCCGGCTACGACCTCCTCGTCCAGGGCACCAGCGGAATCATGTCCGTGACCGGTCCGGAGGGCGATGAGCCGGCCAAAGTCGGGCTCCCGGCGACGGACCTGATCACCGCCATGTGGACGGCGTTTGGCGTGCTCGGGGCCCTGTATCGACGCGCTGAGACCGGCGTAGGCGAACGGATCGAGCTGGGGATGCACGACGGCGCACTCCCATGGCTGACCAAACAAGCCGGGAAAGCGTTCGTGGGGGAAGAACCCGAGCGGATGGGTACCAAGGACCCGGTCCTGGCGCCGTATCAGGCGTACCCGACGGCCGACGGGTACCTCAACGTCGCCTGTGCGAATCAGAAGCTCTGGGAGCAGCTCTGCGCTGCCATCGAGCGCCCGGAGCTGGCCGAGGACGATCGGTTCGCGAGCAATGCCGATCGGGTCGAGCACATGGACGACCTCGAGGCGGAACTCGCAGCGACCTTCGAACAACGGACGACCGACGCCTGGGTCGAGCTGTTGGCGGAAGAGCACGGCCTCCCGGTTGGGCCAGTCCTCTCAGTACCGGAAGCGCTCGAGCACGAACAGACGAAGGCCCGCGGGGTCGTATCCGACCTCGAGCATCCGGCGGCAGGCCGGATCCCGGTTATCGAGCATCCGCTCCGGTTCGAAACCGTCGACTCGGGGTTCGAGCGGCCGCCGCCACTCCTCGGTCAAGACACGGAGGCCGTGCTTCGCGACGTCGGCTACGACGGCTCGGAGCTCGAGAACCTACGGGATGTCGGCGCGATCCCGGATCGGGACTGAACCGGTCCCAGTCGGCGAGAAATAACTGCGAGCTTTTGGAACCCGTGCTGGCGATTGATTGAAGGGTTCCCAACCTCTGGGAACAATCCTCAGAGGTCCCGTGCAACGGATCGTTCACCAACGATCCTGTCACAGGAATCCAACAACCGGTTCTCAGCGCGTGGGAGCGTCATTAGCGACAGTTTCAGCGTGCCTGATCGCATCGAATGAACTATCAGTCCCATACTAGAATGAGCGAGCATGGTGCGGGATCCGTTCGGGCAAGTATCAGTGCCGGATCTCCAGGAGGTGCTGGAAGCGCTCGAGGATTCCGATTGCCGCGAGATCGTTCGTGAACTCGACGAGCCGAAGACCGCCCGTGAGCTCTCGGAGAGCTGTGACATGGCTACGTCAACCACTTACCGGAAGCTGGAACGGCTGAGCAACGCCACCCTCGTCGACGAGCGAACGAAGATCCGCTCCGGGGGGCATCACACCACTCAGTACACGATCGCGTTCGATTCAGTTCGCATCGCTCTCACAGATGACCAGGACTTCGACCTCTCCATCGCCCGTCCCGCCAAAGCGGCCAACGAGCGTCTCGCCAACCTCTGGGCGGAGGTGCGCCAGGAAACATGAACCACCTCGCCACCCTCATCGTCCTGGTGAAATCGATCACTCTCGTGCTGGGGCTCACGATCACCTATCTGGCTTATAAGGCGTTTCGCCGAACCGAGTCAGCGGCTCTCCGTTCGCTAACGCTCGGTTTCGCGCTCGTGACCTTGGGGGCGCTATTAGCGGGAATCGTGGATCAGATCGTCCGGTTGTCCACGGACCTCGCCCTCATCGTCGAGAGCATCTTGACGGCGGCTGGGTTCGCAGTAATCGTCTATTCGCTCTACGTGGACCGCTGAGACGACCGCTTACCACGCCGAGACGTGATGAGTCGGATCAGTTCGATGCCTCGGCCGCCGTGACGTCCGCGGTCGGTTCATCCGAAACCGTGAGCTCGTACAGGTTCTGCCTGGCGTCCGGGATATAGACTTCCTCGGAGACGGTGTCGATCTCGCGGAGGCGCGCCAGGGCGTCGCGCACCGTCCGCTGGGACAACATCGACCGCTCGACGATCTGCTTCTGAGTCAAGGGACCGTTGTACTCGAGGACTTTGTAGACCAGCTTCGCGCTCGGCGGGAGGTCGGTGATCGTACGCTCGCTCATCGGTTGCCCGATGGGACTGGTCCCCTATAAGCGAATGAGTTACAGGTTGGTAACCGGCGGCCGTCGCGAACCTCCGGATAAACAGTGGTCTCGTTTGTTCAGATTTGCGCAGCCTTTTAGGCTGCCATTGGCAGGTACGCCATATCCCGCCGGTCAACCGCCGGCCGCCCGTCACCATGTCACGTACGCTCAAGCCCGTGTTCGTCGCCCTCCTTCTCGTGGCCGTCGCCGTCGGACCGGCGGTGGCAGCGACGGAGGGGAGCCCCGAACTGTCCGTGCACCTCCCAGACAACCGCGTCGTCGCCGGCGAGGAGACGAGCCTGGACCTCTTCATTCTGAACAAGCGGAACATCTCCACCGGTGGTCCGGCGCCGGATGAGCGCGCAGTGACCACCGCTCGGAACGTCACCGTCACCGCAGCGTCTGGCGGCGCCCCGATCACGGTCAAGACCGCCACCCAGCCCATCGGGAACGTCCCCGAAGGCCGGGTCGGACCGGTCAAGTTCGCGATTTCGGTCGACGAGGACGCGGCCCCGGGGCGGTATCAGGTCCCGGTCGAGGTCTCGTACAACTACACGAGCAGCATCGATTCGAACAGCCCGACTCGGGACCGCGGATACGTCACTGAAACCATCGAGCGTGACGTCACTCTCATCGTTGAGGAGCGGGCCCGGTTCGCCGTCGTCAACACCTCCACGACCGCGTTCTCGGGAGAAACCGGTGACCTCCAGGTGACGCTCGAGAACGTCGGGACGGAGACCGCGACCGATGCCAGGGTATCGCTGCAGAGCGAGGACCCGGCGCTGACTTTCGGCGGGACGGCGTCGGCGAACACCTTCGTGGGCGACTGGGAGCCAGGGCAGACCAGGACCGTGACCGTGAGCAGCCGGTTCGCCGCTAACAACAGACGGTCCTACGCCGTCAGCGCCACGGTGACCTTCGATGACAGTGACGGCGTGCCCCGGTCCGGCGAGCTGCTCCAGTTCGGCGTAACCCCGGCCCCCGGGCCGAGCCGCTTCCCCGTCGTCAACGCGAGCGCGGACATGACCATCGGCGAACGCGGAACCGTCGAGGTCCAGATGCGCAACGCGGGGAACGCCACCGTTCATGACGCGACGGTCACGGTCCAATCGAAGGATCCGGCACTGCAGTTCGGCGGCACAGGGTCGGCGACGACGTTCGCGGGTACCTGGGCGCCCGGCGAAGAACGGACCTTCGCGCTCTCAGCCAGTATCCTATCGCAGGCTGACGTCCGGTCCTACCCGATCAGCCTCAGTGTCGAGTATCAGACCGGAGACGGGGAAACGCGGCGGTCTGCAGCCGTCTCGACGGGAGTCGTTCCGCGGGCCGAACAATCCTTCCAGCTGAGCGACCTGAGCAGCACCCTTGCCGTCGGCGACGAAGGGACGATCCGGGGTACCGTCACCAATACCGGCGAGACGACGGTGCGGAACCCCGTGGTGGTCTTCTCGAACGACAACGTCAACGTGGTCCCAGTGGAGACCGAGCACGCGATCGGCGACCTCGCGCCCGGGGAGTCGGCCACCTTCGAGTTCTCGGCCGAAGTGACCGATGCCGCCGATGGCGGCCCGCGCCAGCTCTCCTTCGTGATCCGGTATCGGGACGCGCAGGACGACCTCCACCGGAGCGATCCGCTGGACGCGCGGGTCGACATCGGGCCCCGGACGGATCGCTTCGCCATCGAGGCGGAATCGGCGCGGTTCGCCCCTGGCTCCGCCGGGGTCCTGGAACTCCGGATCACCAACACGGGGGCCGACGTTGTCTCCGAGGTGTCGGCCAAACTGTTCACCGATCAGCCGCTCTCCTCGAGCGACGACGAGGCGTTCATCGCCACCCTCGACGCCGGTGAATCGACCGTGATCCGGTTCGCGCTGTCGGTGAGCGGGGAGGCCGTCGAACGCAAGGTGTACCCCGTTTCGTTGGACTTCCAATACGAGGACGCAGACGGGGACAACCGGCTGTCAGACACCCATGACGTCGCGGTCCAGGTCACCGCCGCCGACGACGGGGGAGGCCCGCCGATCGTTATCGTCGGCGGGGCAGCCATCGCGCTGCTGGCAATCCTCGGCGCGCTCTGGTACCGGCGCCGGTAGCCACCACAGCGGTCGATCCGTCGATACAACCGATCTATTGGAAACGGGTATAGCCGGCCGTGCGTTCAACCCCACCGCGCTGGCTGTATCTTTTGCCGACCGGCCTCGCCAGATCATCAACCGGGCGAGACCCCGTTCTCCGCGGGGGAGAGACGGCATTCGAGCGCGAGAACGCCGAGGCCGAGTCCCAGTGCCAGCACGACCATCGCGGGCCAGAGCCACGGTTCGATCCCGTAATCGAAGAACGCGCCGCCGACCAGATTGCCGGCCCCGAAGCCGAGCCGTTTCGAGATCTCCACGACCGAAAGCTGCGAGCCGCTCGTTTCCGCCGGACCGAGGTCGCTGGCCAGGGCCGTCGCGAGTGGCGAGTGCAACACTTCGCCGATCGTCCGGAGCACGAGAAACGCGCCAACCAGGGCGATCCCGAGGAGCACAGTCGTGAAATGAGCGAGGATGATGGCGCCGAAGGATGCGGCCCAGAAAGCCGTCGACAGCACGAGCCCACGGGTCCGCCGCCATCCGGCGACCCGCGCCACGACCGGGAGTTGGAACACGACCAAGACGAGCGGGTTCAGGACGTACAGGGTGCCCAGCTGGGCGCTCGAGAGGTCGAAGGCCCGGGTGGCGAACACCGGCACCGTCGATTGCATCTGGGCATACAGCACGGCGAACCCCACGTTCAGCACCGCGAGATGGACGAGCCGCGGCTCGCCGACGGCGCCCACCCAGCGGGTGAGCTCCCCATAAAGTGATGCTTCGGACCGGACCGGCTCGGCGTGATCGAGCGCCAGGTAGAGCAACACGGCGACGACCCCCGACGTCGCGCCATCGACGATGAACACGGCGGCCTTCGCGAGACCGAACAGGAGCCCGCCGGCCACGAACCCGAGGCCGAAACCGGCGTTGTTCGCGACTTTCAACAACCCGTAGGCTCGTTCCCGCTCGCCGCCGGTTGTGAGATCGGCGACCAGCGCATGGCTCGCCGGAGTATAGAGCCCGCCGACCAACCCAGCCGCTGACGCGACGATGACGAAGCCCGGGACCGTGGTAACCAGGGCGTACGCGGCGAGCGCGATCGCCGAGAGCGCCATGCTCGCGACCATCGTCGGGACCCGGCCGGCGCGATCCGCCAGATAGCCGCCGACGGCCGTCCCGACCGCCCGGAACACGCTGTTGGCGAGCAGGCCGGCCCCGATCAGCGAGAACGGAAGCCCGACCGTTTCAACGAAATAGAGGGCTGCGAACGGGTAGACCACACCGCCGCCGAAGACGTTCACGAACTGGCCGGCGCCCACGATGTAGACGGCCCGTTCGAACCCCGTGTATTCCGCCGCGAGCGACCGGCCGGCGGCCCACACCGAGGCCATCGGCCCGGCGTGGCCGGGCGGCGTGCAAAAACGTGATCATTCCCGGGCCAGGGCGCCACGTTAATGACCCGCGGCCGCGGGGCTCGGAGCATGGACGGGGTGGACGTCGCGGTTGTGGGCGCCGGCCCGGCGGGGGCCACCGCGGCGCGCGAAGCCGCCCAACGCGGGGCGGAGACAGTCGTGATCGAGAAGGGCGTCCCCCGAGAGGACCGTGACGGCCCCGGCCCGGATTCCACGGATGCCGCCGGCCTGTTGGATTACTGGCTTGATTTGATGGAGCTGGATCCGGCCGACCTCCCCGAGGGGATCGTCCTGCGGAAGCTGGATCGGGCGGAGTTCATCGGCCCCTCCGAGCGCCTCGTGATCCGCGATACGGGGATCGAAGCCAGCTACGACAAGTTCGGCTTGACGTACGACCGCGCCAAGTTCGACGATTGGCTCGTCGACCGGGCCGAAGCAGCCGGGGCCGACTACCGGTTGGGCGACGGCGTGCGCTCGGTGGAGACGACGATCGATCCGACGCCGTCACACCGACTCATCCTGCGGAGCGACACGGAGATCGAGGCCGACCACTTGATCCTCGCGGACGGTCCCCAGCGCACGGTCAGCATGGCCGCCATGGACCAGTTCCTGCCGGACGAGGAACGCGCGAGCGACCGGCTGGCCCCACCGAAAGCCAACCACATCGCGTACCAGGAGTACCGCCGCTTCCCGGCGGCCGAACTCGAATCGGACGTCATCAAGTTCTGGTGGGGTCACATGCCCGGGCATACGGCTTACCCGTGGGTGTTCCCGAACGACGGAGACGTCGCGAGAGTCGGCCTGACGATGCCCATCGGCGTGGATCTGGACGCGGTGGCGGACCGATCGGCTTACTCGTTACTCCGTGATGACGACGATCGGATGCCCTCCGGCGGGGAGCTCATTCGGCGATTGCTGGAACAGGAGTACGGCGACCGGTACGACATCGAGACGGACTTCCCGCTAGTCGAGGACCGGGGCAAGGACGACGGGACCGAGACGTATCCGATCTCCTCGACACGCCCGGTCGACTCGCCGGTGGGGGCGGACATCGCCGTCACCGGCGGCGCCATGGGCGCGACCTCCGCGTTTCACGAGGGGGGCGGCCACGTCGCCGTCCGCTCGGGCGCCATCGCGGGGCGGTTAGCCGCCAACGGTCGACTGGAAGGCTACAACGACGCCTGGCGCGAGGCGATCGGCGACGAGATCAGGCGGAACGCGGCCCTCGCGGACCTCGTTCGGGGCTACGGACCGGCCGACTGGGACCGCGTGTTCGCGATCACCCGGGGCGTCATCGAACGGGACCCCACCGGTGGGATGACCATGCGCGAGGGACTGTCGGCGGCCGGCCTCGACGGACTGGCCCTCGCCGCGCGGTATAAGTGGCGCAAGTACCAGCTCCGGGGCGATCGGGTCTGTCAGATCCGCGAGTCCGACTATCAGTACTGAGGACCCACCTTCCGCCGGTTACTTGACACCGGCTCTCCGAGTCGAGCCCACCGATGGACGTGCTCGAACGCGTGCCGAGCCTTCCTCAATGGGTCCCCTATCCGCTCGTGGTCTGGTTCGTGATCGAGGGGCTCGTCCTCGGGGTCATCGGGTTCCTGATCCGCGACTACCTCGGACCGCTTGTCGAGGGCCTCGTCACGCTCGGTAACGTGATCCTGTTCGTCGGCAGCGCTACCGCCATCTTCGGCGGGCTCGCCTGGGTCATCCTCGCGGCCGTGAACCGCTGAGGTGTTCGGCTCGCGGACAGGTTGAAGGCCAGCGGAGCCCGAAGCCGTTTCGATGCTTCAATCGGTCGACGATAACACCCCGTCCGTTCACGAGACCGCCTACGTCCATCCGCGGGCGACGGTGATCGGCGACGTCACTCTCGAGGCCCAAACAAGCGTCTGGCCGGGGGCCGTGTTACGTGGGGACGAGGGGCCGATCGTCGTCCGCGAGGGGACGAACGTACAGGACAACGCGGTCTGTCACGAACGCGTCGAGATCGGACCGGAGACCACGGTCGGGCACGCTGCGATCGTGCACAACTGCCGTGTCGGCGAACGCGCGCTCGTTGGTATGAACGCTGTGGTGCTAGACGGGGCTGAAATCGGCGACGGCTCGATCGTGGCGGCGGGGAGCGTCGTCACCGAAAACACGGAGGTTCCGGCGTCCACCATGGCCGCGGGCACACCGGCGTCCGTGATCCGGGAGGACGTCAGCGACTCCGATTGGGGACTGGCGGCCGATCGCTACATGGAGCGCGCTGAAATCTATCGGCGGACCGCTGAATCCAGCACGGATTCCTGAGGAACCGGATGGGTCGGGGTCAGGGTTGGTTCGTCGATCTTGGTCCGTCTCGACTGACGAGTCGGACCGCGTGATCATGATCCGCGTCCGTCCCGAACCCACCCCGATCCGTGAATCCTGGATCCGAGCGTTGTCGTTCAGGCGGAAATCCCGTCTGGAGAACACGGTATTGAGACCGGCTGCGGTAGGTCGAGATCGGGGCAAAACAGCCCAACGATTTACGGTGATCCTTCACGAGGACATCTTCATGGACCCGGGTCGTATCAGCGTCCTGCTCCTCCTCGGCGTCGTGTTAGCGGTCGCCTCAGGGGTCGGGCTGATCATCACGGCCGGCTCACTCCTTACCGGCGTTGGGGTCGTCCTCGTCATCGCCGGATTGATCGGGCTGATGCCCGCGCTGCAGTACTACCTCAAGGCCAAAGCAGCATCGAACGGGGGGTGACCGGTATCGAAGTCCGCTTCACGCGATTCCTGATCAGTTCGACCGTCGGGTCCGGAAACCCCGGCTGATCACGGTCGCGACAACGAGGTCGTTTGGAGACTCCGGCCCCGCCGACCCGGACGGTTACGAATCGGCAGCGAACTCTGGAGACCTCGTCGGGACCAGTTCAGGCACTGCTCGATGGTGTGTCAGTGACCTCGCGGGATCGGATCGGGCCGGACCGGGCTCGTTTGCGAGTGCCTTTTGTTGATGCTCCCGCAGACCTAGTACGATGTCATCCATCGGGTTTGCAAGTGTTCGGATCGAACCCTATCTCGGGGTCAGTCGGGCGAACTTCCTGGCGTTACCGGTGGTCCTCGTCGCACTGGGTGCGGCCGCGGCGAGTCTGACCGGCCCGGTCGATACTCTGCGGACGGGCCTGGCATTGGTCGGGCTCGTCAGTCTGCACGTCGCCGTCAACTCCATCAACGAGTACAGCGACTATCGCCGGGGGATCGACCTCGAGACCGACGAGACGCCGTTCAGCGGCGGGTCGGGAACGCTGCCGGCTGGCGACCTCGACGCGCCCGCTGCGCTCCAGCTCGGTCTCGTGGCCGCCTCCGTGGGCGCGCTTATCGGCGCATATTTCCTCTGGGTCGTCGGCCCGGTTTTGCTGCCGCTCCTGGCTTTCGGCGCGGTCTGTGTGCTCTTCTATACCGACTTCCTCGCCCGCCTCGGCCTCGGCGAGGTCGCCGCCGGGCTCGGGCTCGGGTCGCTTCCTGTCGTCGGGGTGGCGCTCGTCCAGGACGGGCAGATCGGCCTCCCGGCCATCGCAGCCGCGGTCCCGGCGTTCTTCCTGACCTTCAACCTCCTCCTGTTGAACGAATTCCCCGACATCGAGCCTGATCGCCGGGGCGGTCGCGTGAATGTCATCCACCTCTTGGGCCACCAGCGGGCGGCTTTGGGCTACCTGCTCGCCGGGGCAGCCGTCCCGCTATCCATTGTCGCCGCGGTGGTGATCGGGTGGCTCCCCGCTCTGGCGCTTGTCGGCGTCGTCCCCTCGGTGTTCCTCGCCCGGCAGCTCGATTGGTACCGGGGGCCGGACCGGGAACTCCCGGTCGAAGCGATGCGGGACAACGTCATCTGGGTTCTCGCCACCAATTTCGCGCTCGCGGTGGGCATCGCGCTGCCAGCGGCTGCCTTCGTGTCCCACGCCGACGTGCAGTTGAACGAGGGCACCTTCCTGGTCGGCCGCATGCTCTTCGGCCTCGTGCTGTTCTTCATGGCCTTCAACAACCTCGCCGATCTCTCGAACATCGCCAGTCAGATCGGCGAGGCGGGCGTGCCGTTTCCCCGCTTGGCGACGGTCGCCGCGAGTTTCCCGTTGTTGCTCTCCGCAGTTTCGATCGCGCTCGGCGTGTATCCGACGATCGGCGCGGCGTACCTGGTCGTCTTCATGATCGTGACGACCGTCACCGTGCACAACTTCCTGGGCATCGAGGACGAGGCCGAACAGGAGAACCAGATCTTCCACTTCCTCAAGAACGTCCTGATCCTCGCGGCCGCCCTCGTCTTCCTCTCCGTCGCGCTCGGGGGGACGGAATGGAGCTACGGCCTCGGCTATCGGATCTGAGCGCCACGAGGGGCGTAAGCGCCTGATCGCGAACCCTTCTGCTGAGTACACCGAATCAGCCCACCCATGACGGATGGGGAACAGAACTCCCAGTACGAGGCCGTCCGATCCCCCCGCTCATCTCGGACTCGGCCACGGTGACCGCGGTCGAAACGATGGATCCTGGACGGCGGTCGGCGCTGGCGGTCAAGCCGAGTAAGGGTAAACGGTGGTAAACGGACCGTTGATGGGTGGTTTCCCGAACGCGAACTCCACCCTCGACGTCCGAGGACGGTGCCGCAACATTCGGGGTCGTAGGTTGGACGCTCCGATCGGCGGTCAGTCCGGCGTGTTCTGATCCTTCGCCAGCGTCCGAGTGAGCCGGTTCGGGAGGACGTTCGACACCCGGGTCAACAGCTTGTACTTCCAACCGGTGACGACCACGGTTCTGCCGGCCTGTAGTCCCTCGTAGCCCGCGGCCGCAACCGCCTCGACCTCCTGTTCGCCCTGGCCGACGGGCGTGTCCTCGTTGCCGGCACGCTCCTGGAACTCAGTCTCGATCGGCCCGGGACAGAGGGCGGTGACCGTCACGCCCTCGGGACGGAGTTCCGTCGCGATGCCCTCCGAGAAGGTCTTCATGTACGCCTTTGAGGCGTAGTATGTAGCCATGAACGGCCCGGGGAACCACGCCGCCGTCGAAGCCACGTTCAGGATGCCGCCGCGACCCCGTTCGGCCATCTCGCCGCCATAGCGGTGGGCCAACTGCGTTGGCATCGTCACGTTCAACTGCAGCAGGTCCAGTTCACGGCCGAGATCGTTCTCGACGAAGGCGCCCTGGGTCCCGATACCGACGTTGTTTACGAGGACGTCGACCTGAACGTCGCGGTCCTCGGTTTCTTCGTGGAGTTCGTTGGCGGCATCGACCGAGGCCAGGTCCATGTCGATGGCGTGGGCCCGGACGCCGTGGGCGTCCTCGAGGTCGTTCGCCAGCGCCTTGAGTTCCGTCTCCCGCCGCGCAACCAGGACGACGTCGTGGTCGTTTGCGGCGAACTCCGTTGCCAGTGCGCGGCCGATACCCGCGGAGGCACCGGTGACGAGCGCCGTTCCGTTGACTGTCATGGCGAACACCTCGACAGGCCGGGATTTAGGCGTGTGCAACACGGCCGCTGTTACGGGCGCCGCAGCACCCAGAGGGCAACGGGCCCGACAACGAACCAGTAGCTTGTCCTCCGGAAGAAGGTTGTGAGGGCCAGGGCCTCGCCGGCCGAAAGCGCCGTCAGCGCGACCAGGAGGACAACGAGCGTACCCTCTATGGCCGGGAGCCCGTCGGGGGTCCGCCAGGCGCCGGCGATGACCTCCGTCCTTACGAGGAATGCGACCAAAGGGATCGGGGCGCGAGCCCGAGCGGGGCTGATGGTTCGGAAGGTCGCCCCGTAGGCCGCGCGGGCCCCTCGCCGGTGTAGGCCATGTAGAGGATTTTGTCGGCGTCCATCCCCATCTCGCGGGCGGCGAGCGCCGCGTCCTGGTTGGCGCCGATGAAGAAGTTGGGGCACTTCACAGATATTGTGTGATTCGATTCGCCCGTGCTGCACTCAAGACGCGAATGCGGGACAATGGATAATCCGTTGTATAAACAGGTCGATGAGGGAGTTGATGGATGTATGGCCTCTTTACATCACGTCATTCACGACTGAATTTTTGCCTATTAACTGTAGTCATGCTGCTTGCAGAGGCTGGAGGTATGCCTATTAAAGAAGCCCCCGAGCGTACGCTATCGGTCGGTATCCGCAAGCCCGATTCATGACTCGACGGTGCGGCGCTCCCTCTCAAGTTACAATGAATCCCCCATTCAGCGAGCAGTTAGAGTGAGATAGCTACACATACAGAGACCGTCCAGGAACGTCTGCTTAAACGGCGGTTGGAACTATCCTATTTTGAGGATATAGAAAGGGTTCTCTGTAGGGATGAGTACACCGTCCTGCCCGAACGCGCGACCGCCGCTCGGTCCAAACAGAAAGGGCGCTGTCCCTGGTCATCCAGGAACGGCAACCACCTATGGAGGCTTCGATGAACTCGTGACCTCCGCAGATCCGTAGGTCTCCGCAAGGTCAATTCCTCCGGGGCTTTATGAACTCAGAACGTGGCAGGTTCCCTAATGGTTGCACCGACTGTTATTACTCTGATTTTATCGGTGGTGTTTCTGTTGGTCCTGACTGCTGCGGCATGGCGGTTTCGAACTCGACGGGGGGCGAAACTGTTTGGTATGCTTCAGGTACTGTCTGCTATTTGGGCTGTCCTGACTATTATCGGGCTCCAACTGCCGCCGAACCCCGCTCAACTACAGGTTTGGGGGTTCAGTACGGGCATGAGTTTGATTGTTACCGTCCTCTGGTTCGCGTTTATACTGAGCTATACCGGGCGTGAAAGCCTTCTCCGGCCCCGACGATTCTCTATCATTGCGTTGCCATTAGTCCTTGGAGCAGGGCTGTATTTCGCTGCGCCGACCTGGTCGCCACTGATTGCACAGGTTGAGCAGACAACGATCAATGCTGGGACCGTCGTTCAAACGGAGATCGGGCCCGTCGGAGGGGTTTTGGGCGTCTATATCTATCTGCTCTTTCTCAGTGGACTCGTAATCGTTGGCAAGACTATTGTTGAAAGCAACAGCGTGTTCGCCGGACAGGGGATAGCGCTTGTTCTCGGCTCGCTGGTAACGATTATCGCGAGCCTCCTCGCCATTATCGGCGTTCCCGCCCCGGGATATCCGACCACGGAGGTTGCCATCGTTGGCCAGGCCTTGTTTTGGGGGTACGCGGTCTTCGGCCAGGAGTTCTTGCAGGTCGTCCCGGCGATCGCAACGATCGGTGAGAGAGCCGTTTTCGATCATCTTGACAACGGAGTTGTCGTTATCGATAAGGGAGGCAGGATCGTGCGCTCGAACTCCGCTGCACGCACGTACCTCGGAATAGATGAGATGGCCGGCGGGGCTGTCGATGCCTTGCTTGATAAGATGGAGCTGAGTAGCCTCGCTGATCTCCCAGCGCGTTTCCAACTACAGGGACAAACGTACCGGGCGACCAAATCATACATCAGAAACTGGCAAGACGAAATCATCGGTCAAACGGTGGTTATCCAGGACGTCACAACAGTCGTAAGACGCCAGCAACGCCTCCAAGTTCTGAACCGAATTCTCAGACACAACGTCCGTAATGAGATGACCGTGGTTTATGGTCAGACAACTTTATTACAGGAAGGTGATCCAGACGACTTGAACACGATAGGCAAAAAGATTGAAGAGAAGGCAAACAATCTACTAACGATTAGCGAAAAGGCGATCGAGCTAAACAAAATATTCGACAGCAGCAGGACAGTCGAGCGGGTAGACCTGGATACACTGGTTGACCAAATCGTTTCCCAGATCACCGCAGAGTATCCAAATGCGACGATCCGAACAAACACCGCTGTCGGGGAGATCGAAACCGATTCGAGAATACTTTCCCTTGTCTTAGAAGAGGTCATCACGAACTCAGTTGAGCATAGCGGTGACACCCCTGAAGTCACCATCGACGCCAAGCACAGGACCGATCATCTTGAACTCGTGATCACCGACGATGGCCCTGGGATTCCGCAGAGCGAGATCGATCCCATCATTACCGGTGAGGAGACGAACTTAGAGCATACGAGTAGCATCGGCATATGGCTGGTCTATTGGGGGACGGAGTTACTCAGTGGCGATGTGGAATTTGTAACATCTGGGGACGGTACGACCGTGAGGCTAATTCTGCCTGAGATGGAAAGTCCTGGAAAGGTGTTAGCATGACCGCTTGCGGCGCTGAGCGAATTTTGATTACAACTCGGAGACAGACCAGGAGTTCATCAACGAACTACCCTGTCGATTCAATCAGTTGGATAAATCCGCAAAGAACTCACCTGGAAGACTCCAGGTTCAGTTTTCGGAGCAGGTAGTCTCTCAGAGGCGTTTGTGCGATCTTCGGACGCGAAAAATCCGCATAACAGTCACTGCATACCCGGCTCCGAAGGAGGGGTTTCCTGATGATGGCTATAGAGCTCACACTCGGAGCTCAAGCAGCGACATCCCGTTATAACATATTAGCCCATGCGAAACAATAGTCTTAGATCACTGGTATCGGGCGGTATTCTTCATAAAGCAGGTGACTGGATAAACCTCCGGCGCTAAACAAATAGGTAGTAGCCGGAGGGTGATTTCCCGGGCGCCAACCCCACCCCGACGGCGTAGGACGGTCCCACAGCTCGGCAGGGTTCGGAACCCGGCCGCGAGCAGCCAAGCCGCGGCCGGCCGATGTCACGGGGGGCAGATGAATTTACGTCGAGTCTTCTCACATCATTTTTGCCAGCACGAGCGCAGCTGTTAACGCGACCGCTCCGATGAAGGATAATTGTCGATTGGCTTCCTCATCGGCTGCAAGTACCAGATTTAGGCTATACTCCCTGTCCGATCGAGGCCAAAACGGCCGTACCCCCATTGGCGTCAGTACGTCCCCGAGAATGTGAGCAATCACGCCTCCGAACCCAGAGACGAACCCAATGCCGACCGCGAGGCTGACAAACAACCACGGCGGCGAAACGCCCGGTAGGTCAAACGCACCTTGGCTCGCCAGCCAACCGAAACCTGCGGCGGTGAGAACCCCGGCGAATAGGGCGAAGACCACGGAGTGGGTCGGTCCCCGATGGCGGATAGGCAAGGTCATATCGACGTCAGGTAAGAAGCTCCAGGCGCCGAAAGCGATCATGCCGAGCCCGAACGCCATGGTCCAACCCAAGTCTACAAACCAGAACGCCAGCGGTGAATAGAGCAGTAGACCGAGCCCGATGTGTCCCTCTTTATGCATTAGTTTGATACTTACGTTTTGAGGTTTTTGAGCCTATTTTCTGAATTGAGTACCGATGATCCCGGCTAATGCACCGACCACCCCCGTCGGTAACCCTGCCTTCAAAGCAGGTTGTAGCAGTTCTCCCGTGTCGACGGTTTGCTGACCACTCCCACCATCACCCCCACTAATGGCCATCGACATAATCACGATGGCAAAGGCGACCATAATATAGAATCCAACAAATGAGCCGATCCCACCGACAAACACCGCTCTCTTACTGTCTTGTAATGAATATCCCGATAATAGACCTGAAAGTGCCCCAACAGTCGGACCCGCAAAAAGAGCCATAATAACACTTTGAAGAAATACCATCGCTATCATTAGTTGACCCATCGTTTCAGCAAGGTCCCCTTGCGATCCGCCGACGAATTCGTCATTCGCTAATTCTAATGGGAAGAACCCCGTTAGTCCAAGACCGGCGCCAATAATTGCGAATACGCCGATTACAAGTCCAAAATGTTTGAGTGTATCACTCAATCCCATAATCAAAATACTGAGGACAGACTGTTTAACTAATTGCCAAATTAATGGAATGGTTTGTCAACAAAAGTCCTGAACGACGTACACCGCCAGATCATCGCCTTCCCACACAAATTCAATTCCTATTCCTTGATTGTTCCAATATGAGCGGAGAATGTTTTCCCGATGTCCGGATGAATTCATCCACTGGCTGACTATACCATTGGCAAGTTCTCGCGGTGTATCGTAGAACGCCGTCCCGTCATTTGTTACAACATTGGTGCGATACCAGGTTTGCGCCACGTTTTCGCCCCCCGTGACGTACTCGTTATCGTTGATCTCGAT
>CAZKPC010000001.1:0-94405 GCA_964554565.1 uncultured Halobacteriales archaeon | reverse complement strand
GAAGACACACGAACGCTATGCGGACCTCAACGCACAGTCCAGTCAGCGAGTGATCCAAGAACTCGCTGAGGCGTTCAAATCGTGGTACGGGCATCGGCAGAACGGGGACTCGAAAGCGAACCCGACAGCCTACCGCAAGCACGGCGACCAGCACCCCCGCTCCACGGTCACCTCCAAGGAGGACGGGTTCAAGCACGACGGGGAGAACGGGCGCGTCCGGCTCTCGAAGGGGCGCACCCTCAAGGATGGGGTGAGCGACTTCATCCTCTGCGAGTACGAGGCCGAACCCGAGGTGGACATTGAGAACCTCCAGCAGGTCCGGGCCGTCTACGACCGTGGCGAGTGGCGGCTGCATTTCGTCTGTCGGCACACCATCGAACCGGAGCCACCCGGCGACCGCGTGGCGGGCATCGACCTCGGGATCTCGATCATCGCGGCGATGTCGTTCGGAGACGAGGGAGTATTGTACCCCGGCGGCGCGCTCAAAGGGGACGAATACTGGTTCCAGAAAGAGCGGGCCAAGTGCGACGACAACGCCTCGAACGAGGCCGGCCGTCTCGACCGGAAGCGAATCGAGCGCCGAACGCACTACCTGCACACGCTGTCGAAGGACATCGTGGCCGAGTGCGCAGAGCGCGTGGTCGGGACCATCGTATTGGGCGACCTGTCGGGTATCCGCGACGACGAGGACACCGGAGAGGCCTGCAATTGGGGGGACCGTGGCAACCTCGGTTTGCACGGGTGGGCGTTCGACCGCTTCACGTCGATGCTCGAATACAAGGCCGAAGAACGTGGGATCGACGTTGAGCAAGTGGACGAACGCGGCACGTCCAAAACCTGTTCGGCCTGTGGGACGAAGGACGGCAGCCAGCGCGTCGATCGCGGACTATACGTCTGTGAATCGTGGGATACGGTCCGCAATGCCGACATCAACGGCGCGGAGGACATTCGGGCAAAGGTACTCCCGAGTCTCGCCCCGGATGGGGGAGATAGGGATAACGGCTGGATGGCACAGCCAGCAGTCCGCCTGTTCGCTCGTAGCGAGGGCCGGTTCGCCCCGCGAGAACAGGTCGTTGTCTGCAAACCCTAATATCCCAACTGCGGTCGGGATACCCCGCGTTCACGCCGGGGAGGATGTCATCGGTTCGGATCCCGGTCGACGACCCGATCGACAGCAGCGGGCGCTTCCCAATCGGTGGTCAGCTGGAGGAGTTGGACGACGATCCGCGCCGTGGCCCCCCAGACGGTGAACCCGCCGATATGGAAGAAATGGACTCGGAGCTGGCCGTACCGGGGGTGATCACGGCGTTCGGATTCGTAGTTCCCGAGGTCCACGAAGCCGGAAACCGGGAGGACGGCGATCTCGGCCACCTCCCGGTCGTCAGGCTGGTAGGTCCGGTCCGGTACGCGACCGACGAAGGGCGTGACCGCGTAGTCGGTGACGGTCTCGATAGCATCGAGGCGACCGACCCTGGTGACTTCATCCGCCAGGAGGCCGATCTCCTCCTCCGCTTCTCGGAGTGCGGTCGCCCAGAGGGTTTCATCGCTCGGTTCTCGCCCGCCGCCGGGGAAGGACATCTGCCCGGGATGTTCACCGAGATGGTCGGCCCGTTTCGTGAACAGCAGATGCGGTCCGGCCGGCCGATCGACCACTGGGACGATCACCGCTGCCTGTGAGTGCTCCTCGCCCTCGACCGCGGTCGGCTCGTAGGCGGCCACCCGGTCGAGATCCATGAGGGCTGGTCCGTCGGGCCGGCCTTAACTCGTTGGGCGTTCACCCCTCGAGAAGCCCGGCGAGCTCGGCCTTGGTCTCCTCCAGCTCGACCGGCCCCCAGGCTTCGACCTCGTAACACGCGTCCAGCAGGTTCGCGGCCCGGTCGGCGTCGCCCGCAGCGGTGGCTTCACCGGCGTCAGATCGGAGCTGTTCGGCGATCGACTCCGCGGCGGCTTCCCGATCGATAGATCGCGGCTCGATTTCGACCAGGTGGGGCAGGTCCTCGCCCCCCTCCGGTAGCTCTGGGAGGGCTGCCGGCCCCGGAATCAGGACCGGTTCCTCCTCGCCGGCGGGCGGATCTGTGAGAGCGACGCTCTGATCGAGGGCGACGAGGTAGTACTCGGCGATCGCCCCGTCGACGGCGGTCTCCAACGCGTCGGGATCGACACTTCCCCCGGTTCGAGCAGCCAAGTCCTCGATCGCGGTGTGGAGCTCCGGGCGAGTCAAGCCCCCGAAACCGTCGACGATGCCGGCGAGCTCGTCGGGGGTCGCCTCCATGGCCACCTTCTCATTGCCCGCTGGTATAACAGCCCTGGCTCGATCAAGGGGCGTCAGACCGCCGCCAGGTCGGCGCTCACCGCGTCACGCACCTCCTGAGGCTCGAGCGCCACTTCGCGCCAGGGCGGGAGTCGTGAGTCGCCGCCAGGCGGTTGGATCGCGTCGGCGTACTGTCCGACCTGGTGGGCCTCGTGGGACCGGTCGAACTCGAGGCCGTTGTGCGCCGCGTCGGCCGCGTACTGGTCGATGAGGGCGTCCGCCACACTGCGGTACCGGTCGGACAACGCCTCGTAATCGGGCTCGAGGCCCTCGGCTTCGACGACCCGGAACAGGGCTGCTGTGACGTCTTCGGCCATGGTCGCGAGCCCGTCCGGGCCGGTGACTGCCCGGTGATCGTGGGCGTACCGCCCTAGATCGACCTGGGCCGTCCCTTCGAACCCGGCTTCCGCGAAGGCGCCCCCGAGGGTCCCGACCTCGAGGCCGTACCGGCGTTCGATCCGGAGCGTCCCCGCCAGTCGGGCGGTGAGCGCGAACTCGCCCGCGAGCGCGTACCGGAACGCGTCGAGGTAGTCCAGTACGGGGACGTCGGCCGACTCGGCGAGCGCGCGGACGAGCGGCACGTACAGAAGCCGCCAGAGTCGGCCGTAGAGCCGATCGTTCTCCACGCGGGCGTAGTAGCCTTTCGAGAACTCGAACCCGTCGGCGAGTGGCGCCAAGAGACGAGGGACGTCGCTCTCCGAGTACGTCCGGCGATCGGCGTCGTGACAGACCACGTACTCATGGTCGGCGATCGCGACGCCGAGAGCCAGCCACAAGTCACGCCCCTTGCCGGCGTCACCGTTCAGATCCCGGTCCGCCAACAGCTCGGTGAGTTGTTCTCCACCACACCAAAGCAGCTCGATCGGGAGATCGTACGCGCTCAGCCACTCGCGGACCGCCTCCACCCGCTCCGGGTTGGCCCGGAGCGGAACGATGACCGCTCCCGGCCCTACGGATTCGAGCTGCTCGAAGGTCCGTTCGGCGGCCAACGAGCCGGCCCCGCGCTCGGCGAGGGGGACCACCACGGCGGCAGCTTCGACCGGCGCGTGCGGCTGGTGGTCCGACAGATCGTGGAGCGTGGTGATGCGCTCCTGGGCGTAGTCCATCCGTCGGTCGCGCTGGGTGGCCGATTCGGAAAAGCGAAGCGCTCACCTCGGGACGGTGGCGTCGGCGGTTCCAGCTCAACTAGAACTGCTTCAGACGGTATCGAGGTCTAGGATCCGCGTCCCCCTGGACGATCTGTGGGTCTTCACCAACTACTGTCGCGAGGTGTCGGGGCCGGAACCCGTTTACGACGGCTCGTTACCCCCACCCGCAATCAGATGTCACCGGCGAGGACGTCAAACAGCCGCTGGTGGAGATCCTGGCGCGTGAGCCCGGTGTTCGGGCCGTAACCCTCCTCCATCTCTTCGATCGGGATCTGTCCGCCGCCCATCCGGGCGTGTCCGCCGGCTTCGCCCAGCGGGATCTCGGAGACCACGGTCTGTAGGGCGTTTCCCATGTGGACCCGGTCGTCCCGTGAGCGGCCGGAGAGGTGGAGGGTGCCGTCCTTTTCGCCCATGACCACCACTGCGCTGACGCCTTCGAGGCTGAGCAGTTCGTCGGCGGCCTGGGGGATCGCGTCGAGGTTCGACAGCTCGCCGACGTCGGCCAGCGCATAGGGCGGTCGGACTTCACGATCCGAGATCGCCCGCGAAATCACCTCGAGGATCTCCTGGTCGACCTGCGGGTTGGCGATGCGGTCGATCGAGTCCTCGTCGATCGCGGGATGGAGAAACGCGGCCGCGTCGAACTCCGCGCGGGTACAGCCGCGGGTCAGGTGGGCGGTATCGGCGAGGATCCCGTAGAGGAGCCCGGTCGCGACTGTGGTGTTCAGCTTGGCCGTCGCCGGGTCGTCCTGCTCCGGGCGGGCGCCGATCTCCCGGAAGTACTCAGTCACGATGCTCGCAGCGGCCCCGTACTCCTTGCGAACGTCGGTGAAGGCCGACCCGGCACCCTCTCCGGGGTGGTGGTCCACGACGGCGTAGGGCTCGATCTCCTCCGCGCCCTGGAACCCCCGGGCCTCGTTATGATCCACCAGGACGACGGGTTCAGGACCGAGGTCCGCGGCGGAGTCCAGCGGCTCGAGTTCGAGGTCCAAGACGGTTCGAAACGCGCGGTTCTCCTGATGCCGAATCTGCCCCGGAAACCGGATGGACGACTCGGTATCGGCGAGGTCAGCTATCCGCGCGACACCGATGGCGGTCGCCATCGCGTCAGGATCGGGGTTCGGGTGGGTCAAGACCGCGATCTCGTCGACCTCCCCGAGGGCACTCTTGAGCTCCCCGCCCTTGGTCCGGAACAGGCGGCGAACCAGCAGCAGGACGAGCAGCAACACGGCGACCGCAATGAGCACGACGGCCGCTGTCAACCGCGGATCCGACGTGACCGCGGTGACGATCCGGTCGAGGGCGTCACCGACCGGTTGCGCCCCCGGCACCTGCGCCATGTGGAGGGCTGTCAAGCCGAGCCGTCAAGAAGGGACCGGCATTTTCTAGCTTTTAAAGGCCACTCTGTCTGTGGCAGGGATGCAGAGCCCGCTATACAGACCGGCTCGCGATGAGTCGCTGGAGCTCGACGTACTGCCCGAGGGTGACTGGATACCGGCCCTCCAGCGCCTGCTGCACTTCGCGGGGCTCGAGGTCGCTGTCGAGCTCGGCAGCGACGATATCGACGTTCAACACCCCGGCGGTCATCCCGAACAACAGTTCGTCGCGGGCTTCAGCCAACAGTTCCTGACCCGTGGCCGAGTCTGCCTGTTGGGCCAGCAGTGTCGCGGCGGCCTCCAACGGGATCTCCGTGGCGGCCGCAGCGTCGCCGGCTGCGATCGCCGAGGCGGTCTCGGGTTCGAGGCCCGCTGCTTGAGCGGCGGCCTCGACGCCGGTCGCTTCGATAGCCGCTCCCAGCTGCGCGGTATGGGCGTCCAGCAACTGCTCGATGGTTTGTTCACCGGGACGGTCCACGACCCCGGACAGATCAGCCGGGCTCACAGGGCCTCCTTGTACGCTTCGAGCGTCGTTTCGATGTCTTCGGCCGTATGCGCGTCACAGAGGAACTGCGCCTCGTGCATGTTCGCCGGGAGGAGGACCCCGGCGTCCCGCATCGCCGGCCTGAAGAGGCGGTCCCAGCGTTCCCGTTGGGCCCGTTTCACGTCGGCGCCGGAGCGCACACCGGGCTCGCGAGTGAAAATGACCTTGAACAGGCTGTCCCGGCCCGCGACCGTATATGACGGCGCTCGATCGTCCACGATGTCGCGGAGCCCGCTGCGGAGCCGGTCGCCGAGATCCGCGAGCCGGGCATGGACGTCCTCCTCGGCGGCGTAGCGCAAGGTGGCGAGGCCGGCCGCCATCGTGACCGGATGACCCGAGAAGGTGCCCGACTGGAACACGTCGCCGACAGGGGTGAACGACTGCATGATCTCCGCCCGGCCGCCGATCGCGCCGACCGGGAAGCCGCCGCCCACGACCTTCCCGAACGTCGTGATGTCGGGCGTGACGCCGAAGGCCTCCTGAGCGCCGCCGAGCCCCCCGACCCGGAAGCCAGTGATGACCTCGTCGAAGACGAGGAGCGCGCCGTGCCGATCGCAGAGCTCCCGGAGGTGCTCGTGGAAGCCGTCGTCGGGTTCCACGATCCCGGTGTTCCCGAGGATCGGCTCGGTCATCACGGCCGCGATCTCGTCGCCATGTGCATCGAACGCGGCCTCCGCGCCCTCCTTGTCGTTGAACTGGATCGGGACCGTCTGGTCGACTACCCCTTGCGGGATGCCCGGGGAACCGGGCTCGACGCCCATGAGGTCGCCCTCGACCAGGGTCGTGTCGTTGGCGCCGTGATACCCTCCCTGCATCACGACGATCTTCTCCCGGCCAGTGTACCCACGGGCGAGGCGGATCGCCGATACCGTGGCCTCGGTGCCGCTATTGACGAACCGAACCATCTCGACGCTCGGGACGTGGTCGACCACGAACTCCGCCAGTTCGACCTCGACCTCGGTCGGGGCGCCGTACATGGGCCCCTCGTCCATCGCCGCCTGCACCGTCGCCTTCACTCGATCGGGCAAGGTGTGGCCGAGCAGTAGCGGCCCGTAGCCGAGCACGTGGTCGACGTACCGGTTGCCGTCGACGTCCACCACGTGGCCCTCCTCCCCCCGCTCGATGAACTCCGGATACGGCCTGATCGCCCTGACCGACGAATTCACGCCGCCGGGCATGACCGAGAGGGCGCGGTCATACAGGCCACGGGACCCGTGATCGTACATGCTCGAGGGTCAGACCCGGCCGCTCAAAGGCCTACCGAGATACGGCTGTCGACCACTGGTCACCAGCCGTCGTGATTGCCGATTCGCGACTCAGCCGTCAGTCGCGTCGGCCGCGCCGCCCGCCTCGTCAGCGAGCGAGCGCAGCTCGGCGGGCGCTTCCTCTTCCATGAGCGCCGGATCGAACAGTTCGATCGCCGATGCGACCGTCTCCCAATCGTCCTCTGCCGCGGCGTCGCGCAGGCTCTCGGTCGGGACCGCCAGCAGCTTGTCGACGAGTGAATCCGCCAGCCCCACGACCACCTCACGCTGTTCTGCAGTCAGCGATCGATCGGCGTCCAGCTTGGTTAACGCCGTTTCGAGCTCCCGTTGCTTCACCGCCTCGGCCCCCTGATACATCCCGCGGATCACCGCGTCAGCGCGACGGCGCTTGTACTGGTCGATGAGCAGTTCGAACTCCTCGTCGACGATCGACTCCACCGCTTCCGCGGCCTCGCGGCGGTCGGCATGCGTGGCTTGGGTGACGGCCTCCAGCGCGTCCAAGTCATCGACCGCGACGTCCGGGCGGTCAGCCACGCTCGGATCGACGTCGCGTGGTTGGCCGAGGTCGATGAGCCGCGTGGTACCGGCTTCCTCGACGTGCTCCGGCTTGATCACCGGTGCTTCGCTCGCGGTCGAGGAGAACACGAGGTCCGCTGCCGCGATGTGTTCGGCCATCTCGTCGAGGGCTGCCGTTTCGACGTCTATCGCCACTTCGTCGGCCAGCGCCGCGGCCCGTTCCGGCGTGCGGTTGAGCACACGGAGTTCCCCGATCCCGTGGGTGGCGAGCCCGTTAACCAGCACCGTCGCCATTTCGCCAGCGCCCACGACGAGGGCCGTCTCCTCGGTGAGGTGATGCGTCCGTGCGGCCAGTTCGATGGCGGCCGATCCCAGCGAGACGGTGCCGTCGTTGATCCCGGTCTCTGTTCGGGCCCGTTCGCCGACGTGGATCGCCTTCAGGAGGGCGGCTTCGAACACCGGCCCGATCGTTCCGGCCTCCTGAGCGGTCCGGTAGGCCGATCGGACCTGGCCGAGGATCTGGTCCTCGCCGAGCACCTGTGACTCGAGGCCCGCGCTCACCCGGAGCAGGTGTCGGAGGCTGGATTCGTGGTCCGTTCGTCGGATGGTTCCGTCATCGAGTTCGGCTCCGAAATCCGCTAACGCCGCCTCGCCGGCAGCCGGCGTCTTGGTCACTACGTACTCCTCGACGCGATTGCAGGTCTGCAGCAGGAAGGCCTCCTCGACCTGCTTCCGGCCGTACAGCTCGTCGAGCCGATCGGCCGGGTCCCGGTGATTGACTGACTCGAGCGTGGCTACGGGGGCCGTTTGGTGGTCGACCCGGACCCCCGAAATGGTGAACGCCCGAGTCATGCTCGGTTCCCGGATTGCGGATGGAGTGCCTTGCCGGACTGCATTGCCAGCGATACCTGTTTGGCAGACTGCCAACCCTGCCTCCGGAGCCTCATTATCGGGAAGATTGTGGAAGCTCGACTTTAACTGTTCCCTTCGATGTTCAGGCCCTGGGAATCCTATGCCGATAGCAGGAAGGGAGGCTGCTCGACAGCGGTTCCGCGACATGAAGCCGACCCGACGCTCGGGGCGGGGCTGGATGACACCTCAGCCCGTGCCGATCCTCTCAGACGAGCGCGGACCCGTCCATCGCGGCGGCATCGTAGTCGATCTCGAGCAGTGAGAGCAGCGTGGGCGCGACGTCGTAGAGATCGGCGCCGTTGATATCGGGCTCCGGGTCGTCGATGAACAGGGACGCGTTGGCGAACGTATGCATGCCGTTGCGCGGCCCGACGTCGAACACCTCGTCGTGTCCGGAGAAGCCGGCCTTCAGATCGAAGCCGTCGTTCGGCACCGCGACGAGGTCCGGCGCGATATCGTCGTGATCGCCATCGAAAACGGCCTCGCGCTCGACCACGCGGTCGACGACCGCCCGGCCCTCCGGACCTTCGAGCTGCTGGATAGCGGCTTTCAGTTCGGCCCGGGTTTCGTCGTACTCTTCCCGGGGAACTGACCCTCGGGGCTCGCGGTCCTCCAAGTTCAGGTAGAACCGGCCCGGGATCAGTGAGTAGGCGCGCGTCCCGTCGGCGATGTCCTCTAACGCTTCGTGGTCGTCCGAGCCATAAGTGAGCCAACCCTCGCGACGGAGCCACTCGTTGGCGTGGAACTCGTAGTCCAAGGTCGTGAAGCCGTGGTCCGAGGCGACGACCAACGTGACATCGTCGGGGAGGGTCTCACGAAGCTGGCCGATAGCGTCGTCGACCGAGCGGTAGAACTCGAGGAACTCATCCCGGTACTTCCCGTCCTCCTCGTAGTGTTTGAAGAGGAAGTGGTTGACGCGATCCGTCGTCATGAACACGCCGAAGAACAGGTCCCAGTCGTCGGCTTCGACGTAATGCTGGAACGCTTCGATCCGAGCGTCGAGGGTTTCGTGGGCGTCCTCGATGAAGTCGGATTTGTCGTCGTCGTGGCCGAGTTTCGCATCCACGTCGATACGGTAGTCGAAGGATTCCAGCTGATCGCTGAAGGCCTCCGGGTGGGCCGCCTTCTCGACGTCCGGCGACAGGAAGCCGGAGACCATCCGTTGGACGTCACGCTGCGGCGGGAAGGTGACGGGGACGTTCATCACGGTCGCGTCGCGACCGGCCTCGGTCACCCGGTCCCAAAGCCGGGGTGCCTGGACGTCCCGGCCCATCGGGACATAGGTCTCGTAGCTGCCGATCTCGCGGTCCTGGAACCCGTAGACTCCAGTCGCCCCCGGGTTCACTCCGGTCGTGAGGCTCGGCCAGCAGGCGCTTGATTCCGGCGGGACGATGCTGTCGATCGGCCCGGCGCTACCCGACTCAGCGAGCGCTGAGAGGTTCGGGAAGACATCCGGGTTGTCGGCCACCAGGCTGTAAGGTACACCGTCGATGCCGACGAACGCGGCGCGGGGGCCGTCGCTACCGCGGAGCCGGTCGAACAAACCCATGCGGGACTCCTACCGCGGAGGGGGATAAGAACCTTTCAGCTTCCGGTTGGCTCGGTCCGCTCCTCGGCTACGTCCGGGGTCTCTCCGTGGTTCCGCGGGATTACGGTCGGGTGGGCGAGACCGATCGCGGGGGCGGCTGTCATCGGTGGAGGGTATGCCCCGAGGCCACATAATATTACTCATAATCATAACACATGCCCCCGCCGCGCAGCGATTACTCCGGCGCATCCTCTCGACGCGGAGCGGCCGCTACCTGACAGGATACTGTACTCAGGGTACTGAACGTCGATGAACAGGCCGCTCAGTCGAAATGTTCCTCGTACAGGTCCTGCGCGTGTTCGATCGCGTCGAGCGCCGCCGATCGATCCTCCCAGCCGAGGGTTTCGACCTCCTTGTCGGGTTCGAGGTTCTTGTAGGTCGCGAAGAACTCGTCGATCTCGTCACGGAGCTGTGTCGGGATGTCGGCCAGCCCTTCGATGTGATCATACCGAGGGTCCTCCGACGGCACCGCGATCACCTTGTCGTCCTGCTCGCCGTCGTCGTCCATCCGCATCAGCGCGACCGGGCGGGCTTCGATTACACACCCGGGGAAGGTCGGGTCTTCCACCAACACCATGACGTCGAACGGATCGCCGTCGTCGTAGTAGGACCGCGGAATGAAGCCGTAGTCCGCCGGGTAGTGGACGTTCGAGTGCAGCACCCGGTCGAGCATGACGCCGGGGATGTCCTTGTCGTACTCGTACTTGTTGCGCTGGCCCTTGAGGCACTCAACCACGGCGTAGATCTCGTCTGGCGGCGACGGACCGGTTTCGAGGTCCTCCCATAGGTTCGGCATGACCGGCCGTGGGACGGGCCCGGTCAAATGGTTTGCCTTCCGGGCTTCGCCGGGTCGGGTCAGTCCAACAAGTCTGGGGTTTGACAAGCGTTAAATACGGCGCTCGGTTAGCTCTGAGCATGTCGGAGCCCTCCGCCCGTCCCCACTCTGCCCGTCATTTGACTGCCTTCCAGCAGACTATTCTCGTGGTGCTTGCCGAGGCCCCTCGCTACGGCCTGGCGATCAAAAGGGAACTCGAGTCCTACTACGAAGAGGAGGTCAATCACGGCCGTTTGTATCCCAACCTGGATGACCTCGTCGGCGAGGGCCTCATCGAGAAGAGCGAGCGGGACAAGCGGACCAACGAGTACGCGCTCACCGACCAAGGGCTGGCGGCCGTCGAAGACCTGCTCGGGTGGGCCCTCGACCGCTACGTTACCGACGAGGACCGGGCCGGAGAGATCGACGACCTCCTCGAGGACGCCCTCGCGGACTGATCCCGGAGACGGAGCCCCGGCAGCTGTCTGGCGGCAGTCCCCAAACGGCAGCTATTCCTCCTCGGTACTGATTGGCGGTGGCTCAGTATCGGCCGTCTCGAAGACCAGCTGGAGTGACTCCTCGGCCCGGGCGAGCTGTTCATCGGACGGCCAGGCGTTTCTGGGCAAGTAGTCCTCGAGGAACTCCCGGCACTCCGCGGGGCCGGCTGTCTCGACCCGCCGGGCGTAGTGGTTCCCCATGAAGTCCGCGAAAGCGTCGGCCGTCGCTCCGTGGACCCGCCCGTGACGGTCGGCGACGTCCGCGGCCACGGCACGGTTGTGGGCCTCGATGGCTTCCCAGTCGTCTGGATCCCCGGGTCCCGTTAGCGGCCGTTCGACGGCCCGATCGAGGTCATCGATCCGGTCGGGATCGACGACGCCGTCCACCCGCCAGTCGCTCGGATAGCAGACCAGGACGGCTCGATCATTATTCGTCCGCACGCGATCCCGATACCCGTATTCGCGGAGAAGGTCAGCTCGCTCCGACCGGTGCTCGGCGGCCTCCGCGGCGTCGTCGGTGTTCCGTGCCAGCCGGCTCAGCCGTACGGCTGCGTCCACCACGCTCGGCGGGAGCTCATCCATCCTCGAGGGCCTCGTTGGCTAAGGCGTCCGCCCGGTCGTTGACTGACCGCGGGACATGTGAGATCGACCACTCATCGAACCCTTGCAGCAGTTCCCGGACCGTGACCCGATGCTCGCGAAGCGTCGGATCGTTCGCGTCCCACTCGCCGGTGACCTGGTTGACGACGAGTTCGGAATCGCCCCGGATCTCGAGCTCGTCGAAGCCGTAATCGCCGGCGGCTTCGAGGCCACGAACGAGGGCCTGATACTCGGCCTGGTTGTTTGTCGTCCTTCCGATCCTCTCGCCGGCCTCAGCGACGATCCCGTCGTCGGAAACGATGACCCAGCCGATGGCGGCTGGCCCGGGGTTCCCCCGGCTGGCTCCGTCAAAGTAGAGGTGCCCCCGTCCGCCCTGCTCCTCGCGCAGGAGCGCTTCGATCTGTCGGGGCGATCGGCCCTGGATCACGACCTTGCCATCGTAGGCGACCGCCACGGCGTCCTGGTAGCTCGCCCGCCACCGCTCGTGTTCGCTCCGGCCCGGCTCCAGGCTGGCGCCGGCCGCTTCGAGCGTCTCCTTGGCGGCGTCCACGTCGCAGTCCACGACGGGCATCGACCGGGGTTTGCCAGTTCGCCCTTAACCCTTTACGGTTCGCCCCGTCGCCCCGAAGGTGTTGGGGTCCAAACAAGTCGCCGCCGGCTCCGGGATTAAGGGGTTCCAGCCGCCGCTCCGGTGACCCAAAAATACCAAGAGCTTAAATGCAACCGTCCTACTACTATAAAAGCGCGATGACACGGTCCACCCGCCAGCGGGAGCGAGAACAGGAGGGGGAGGAGGGGGCGACCGAGGCGGTCCGTGCCTGTCCGGAATGTGACTCCCAGAACCTCGTTAAGTCTACCGACCGGGCCGAACTCGTCTGTAACGACTGCGGCCTCGTTATCGAGGAGGAGCAGATCGATCCCGGGCCGGAATGGCGAGCGTTCAATCACCAGGAGCGACAGGAGAAATCCAGGGTCGGTGCCCCGACGACCCAGACGATGCATGACAAGGGGCTGACCACCACGATCGACTGGAAGGACAAGGACGCCTACGGCCGCTCGATCTCCTCGAAGAAACGGAGCCAGATGCACCGACTGCGGAAATGGCAGGAACGGATTCGCACCAAGGATGCGGGCGAACGGAACCTGCAGTTCGCGCTGTCGGAGATCGATCGGATGGCTTCGGCGCTGGGCGTCCCCCGATCGGTCCGTGAGGTCGCCTCCGTCATCTACCGGCGGGCGCTCAAGGAGGACCTCATCCGCGGTCGTTCGATCGAAGGGGTGTCTACCTCGGCCCTCTATGCGGCTTGCCGGAAGGAAGGAATCCCCCGATCGCTCGAGGAGATCTCGGAGGTCTCACGGGTCGAACGGAAGGAGATCGGCCGTACGTACCGCTATATCTCCCAGGAACTGGGGCTCGAGATGAAACCGGTCGATCCGAAAAAGTACGTGCCCCGGTTCTGCTCCGAACTCCAGCTGTCCGAGGAAGTGCAGGCGAAGGCCAACGAGATCATCGAAACGACCGCGGAGGAAGGGTTGCTCTCGGGCAAATCGCCGACGGGTTACGCGGCTGCCGCGATCTACGCCGCCTCGCTGCTCTGCAACGAAAAGAAGACCCAACGCGAGGTCGCTGAGGTCGCCCAGGTGACCGAGGTCACCATCCGGAACCGCTATCAGGAACAGATCGAGGCGATGGGCATCCACGGATAACGCGGTCCCGGCGCCCGGCAAGCGCTATTCGATCCGTTTCTTCATCCACACACACTCCAGGGTCGCTCCTCCGGTCTCGTGCAATCGTTTCTCCACGCGTTCGTAGCCGGCCCCCGCATAGAAGCCGACGGCGTTTTTCGAGGCGAGCAGGCCCAGCTGCTCGATCCCGTGGCGCCGGGCGGCCGCCTCGAGGTCCTCGAGAGTCGCAGTGCCGACCCCGGTTCGGGTGTGGTCCGGGTGGACGTACACGGCAGTGATTTCCGCTGCCGAGTAGTCGAGATCCCCGAACCCGGCGAGTTCTCCCCTTCGTTCCGCCACGACGAACCGATGGTCGCCATCGTCGATGGGGTAGTCCGGCTCGTCCTTCTCCGCCCAGGCCCGCACCTGGCGGGGCGCGTACGCCTCGGGGCCGAAGGCCCGGATCGACGCCTGGTGGAGGGCGAGAATGGCGGACTGTTCGTCCGGTCTGGCAGGACGAACCGTGACCATTCGCAGTCGAGGGTCCCGGGTCCGGGCAGTTGAGGGTTTTGTCCGGCAGTCAGATCGAGCTAATTCAGTGACACTCGTTCCCGGCTCGGAGAGCCCCGCGGGATAGATTCAAGCCCGCGAGGCGGCTATCGACCCCCAGATGCGGCTCGAGGACTACATCGAGGGCTTCACGCCGGATGAAACCGCGGAGCGACGTCGGCTGGCCCAGGAGAAGTCCTACGAGATCGTGGACTATCTGGACGAGGTTGAGGACCACCTCGAATCCGTCAATCAGGGGGACGCGCTGTTCGGCAGCACCGCACCGGAGATCTTCGTTGGCCGCTCCGGCTATCCCTCCGTCTCGACGGGCATTCTCGCGCCGGTCGATCGCGATGCCCCGGCCGATCGGTTCGCCACAAACAGCGATTGGTACCAGCAGGGCCTCGGGATCGAGAGCGTGCTTCAGTACCGGACCGGGCTGTTGAACTCCAACCGTTCAGCCAATGTCGATGTCAACGATGTCTGGGACGGGTTCGTGGGCGTTCAACGCGAGGTCGCGATCGCCGACCGGCCGGTCGATGTGGAAATCGGGCTCGCCGAACAGTTGGAGCTCGACCTCGATGTCGACGACATCACGTCCCCGACCGGCCCCCGAGCGAGGGCGGAGTCAGCGGCCCTGACCGAGAACCCGCACGTCCCCCGGGACGTCGAGAAAACGCTCTCGGACGACGATTGGCAGGCCCAGGGGGCGATGAACTACCTCTACCGGCGGGGGTTCGACGTCTACAGCATCAACTCGATCCTCTCGGCCGGGGCGTTAGGCCAGAACCAACAGCGCCGCCTGGTTCCGACCCGGTGGTCGATCACGGCCGTCGATGACACGGTCGGACAGTACCTCCGCGGCCGGATCCGGAACGAGCCGGCGGTGGACGAGGTCCAGGTCTGGATGAACGAATACGTCGGCAACCGGTACTGGGTCGTGCTCGCGCCGGGCCAATGGGAGTACGAGCTCGTCGAGATGAAGGCGCCGGGCAGCGTTTGGAACCAGGACCCGACCGGCGACGTCTGGATGGCGGCCGCCCACGAGGGCTTCGAGGGGCGGACGGCCTACGTCGAGGAAACGGCTGGGGCGTACTACGCGGCCAGGCTGGGCGTCCTCGAACACCTCGAAGACGTGGGCCGCCAGGCGAAATGCCTGGTCCTTCGGGAGGTCTCCGACGAGTACTGGGCGCCGGTCGGCGTCTGGCAGATCCGGGAAAGCATCCGGAACGCCTTCGACGGGACCTATGGCGAGGCCGAGACGTTCCACGACGCAGTGCGCACGGTGGCCGAGCAGCTCCCCGTTTCGTACGACGAACTCCAACGGAAGTCCCATCTCGTGTCAGGGCTCCAGTCCGGCCTCGTCGATTTCGCCTGAGGGCCGAACAACGCGTTTTTGCCGCCCCATTGCCGAGTGACGCCATGGACAGGGACGGCGCGGTCGCCCGCGGTCGATCGCTCGGTGTCGCGCTGGCGGTCGCCTTCGCCGGCATCCTGACCGCGATCGTTTTGACTCTCGCTGCTGGGGTCTTAATCCGGGGACTCGGGCTGGACCTCGGCGTGATCGGGTCGGTCCTCCTGACGCTCGCCCTGACCGCCGGGGTCGCGTTCGGCGGGGTCTCGATTGCTTACGTGCGGTTCCGAGGCCTTGGCCGCTCGTTCATCGGCATCCGCCCGCCGACGCCCCGCGATCTGGCCTGGGTCGGGGCGGCCTACCTGCTCGCGATCAGTTCCGTGTTCGGCGCCTCGATCGTCGTCGGGCTGACCGGGGCTCAGCCCGCACCCAACCAGCTCAGCGAGCTGGGGATCGCCGAACCCGCGCTCTTGCTCCTGCTCGTGCCGATCAGCCTGTTCCTGGTCGGTCCGGGCGAGGAACTCCTGTTCCGGGGGGCGGTTCAGGGAACGCTCAGGCGGAGTTTCGGCCCCGTCGGGGCCGTGGTGATCGCCGCCGCGGTCTTCGCTGGCGTGCACTTCATGGCCTTGACTGGCGGGGTCGGCCCGCGGCTCACGACGATCGCGATCCTGTTCCTGCCGAGCCTCGTGTTCGGCGCGGCCTACGAACGGACCGGGAACCTCCTCGTCCCAGCGCTCGTCCACGGGCTCTACAACTCGACGCTCGCGATCCTGCTCTTCGTGAGTCTCCGGTTCGCGGGCCAGCCACCGGCCCCTGCGATGGTGTGGTAGGCGGCCCTCGGTTCAACTCACGCCGCGTCGAGGTTGGCCCAGGCCGCCTCAACCAGGTCACCCGTTTCGCCGACGATCTCGGCCCAGCGTTCGTCGTCCGGCGCCATTCCCACGAGCCGCGCGATCTTCATGATCGACACGTGATAGACGTGTTGGCGCCCGGGGGCCTCCTGCCAGACGATCACGTTACACGGGAACAGTCCGCCGATGCGCCGTTCGGAGGCATCCAACGCCTGGTCGGCCATCCGCGGGTTGCAGGCGCCGAGGACGTGATAGGGCTCCCGCCCGGCATCGATCTTCTCGTTCAGCAGCTCGCTGGGTGAGAACTCGGTTGCCACGCCAAAACCCGCCGCCGTGAAGGCCTCCCGGACGTGTTCCACAGCGGCGGCATGGTCCATTTCGAGGGTCGCCCGCTTCTCGCCGATGTCGTCGCCGTCGAGGGCCGATGGGTCGATCGCTAAGCTCACGCCGGCCCGTTCGGGGTCGGCCACCAAAAACGTGGAGCTCGGCGCCGGTTCCGCGGCCAGCTCAGAGCGGCAGCGGGAGCCACGAGAGCCACGCGAGGACTCGCGCCGGCGCGAGCAGCGGCGGGTGGAGCACGAGCCAGTCGAGGAGCCCGAGGCCGGCACCGTGGGCAACGACCGACGGCAGGATCGAGTTGCTCCGGTAGTCGACGGCGCCGAACAGTACGTCCGTCGGCCCGGACAGTACCAGTTCGACGGGGGGCTTGGCAGTGTGGGCCAACGCGTACGCGATGGGGCTGATGAAGACGCTCTTGAACCCGATCTCCCGAACGCCCACACAGAGCAAGCCACGGTAGTAGGTCTCCGCGGCCAGGACGATCACGAACTGCTTGGCGGCGTGGGGCCAGAACGCTGCCGCGTGCGACGAATCGAGGCCCCACATCGGGTAGTAGGCCCTGATCGTTGGAAGCGATGAGCCGACGACGTAGAACGGCAGGACGAACAGCGCGAGCAAGACCGCGTTCCGGATCGCGCGCCGGTCGACCCGCCAGCCCAGTTTCCGACCGTAGACCGCCCCGAGCACCATCGGAACCAGGAGGAACGTGACGCCGTCACGGACGAGGCGGGCGTCGATCCCCTGGCTGGACCAGGCGGTCCAGACAGCCGTCAAGGCCACACCGACCAACAACGAGAGCCGGACCCAGGTCAGCGAGGGGCGCTCCCAACGGCCGAGAGCCGGGGTGGACACCGCTACTCCGTCGGCATCGGGCCGATCCCGATCACGTCACGCACGCTGCTCACGAACTCCTGCCGGCTCGCGAAATAGGTGGTATCCACGGCGTCCAGTACGTCTGCGAGCGCCCGCGGGCCGTCCACCGTTCTGACGACCGTCTCGCCCTCCTTCCGGGCCACCTCGCTCTGCTCGATGGGCCACGTCAGGCGGGAAGCCACCCGCGCCAGCGGGGCTCCCGACACCGGCTCCGCCTCGCCGAGGTCGACCGCGGGTTCGTCCTCGGCGGCGTCGTCCGCCTCGTCTTCCGCCATATCCCTCGGTTACGACGGTTGGCGATTAAGTGCTTTCCTTCCGGGCGGGCCGGGTCGAACTCCGCCGATCCAGGGCCCGCTGGCCCGGTCCGAACCGGCGTCAGCTCGCCGGCGTGCGGTTGTCTGACATGGGGGGTACCCTTTTGGTTCGGCACACAGAATCACCCGGTATGACCAGCCTCGCGGAGGCATACCACGGGGCTCGGAACGAGAGCCTCCGCCGATTGTACCTGGGGACGGGGTTGTTCGCGGCTGGGGCCCTGTTCGCGGTGGTGGCCATCGTCGTGGCGTCGACCGGCGTGCTACGACCCCTCGGGTTCGGCGTGTACGAGGCTCGGGAGATCGCGGGGATCCTCGCCGGGTTGGGGGTCCCGGCGGTCTTCGTCGGCATCTTCACCGTGCTGCCAGCGAGCGACCGGGAGCGGGCCGTCGCGGCCGTCGGCGCGGCCATCGCGCTGCTCGGCGTCGTCCTCTTCTGGTCGACGTATCCCGAACAGTGGATCACGGCCACTCAGAACCACCTGACGCTGCCGGTGACCGCGTTGTACTTCGTGGGGGTTCTCACCACGTTCTGGTCGCTGTTCACCGCCGTGGTCAACTTCAAGACCCGAAACGATCCCGGCGGCACGATCACTATCGAGCGGTCGGTCAACGGTGAAACCCAGCTGGTCGAGGTGCCGGTCTCGGAACTCGAGGGTTCGACGCTGGCCGACGTCGGCGGCGTCGGCGGCGTCGGTGTCGTTGGCGACGTCGATCGCGAATCGGTCATGACCGGTGGCGGACCGGAGCCCGAAGACGACGGGGTCATCGTTCACAGCGACGGGACGCCGTCGCCGGGGAGCTCAACCCCGGCCAGCGACGGTGGGACCCAAACGCAGGGTCAAGCCCCGGCGGCCCCAGCGGAGCGGGCGCCGGCCCACGCATCGAACCCGGATCGGTACTGCGGGAACTGCCGCCACTTCGATTACGTCAACGTCGAGGGTGACATCGAACCGTACTGCGGTCATCACGACGAGCTGATGGACGACATGGAGCCCTGCGACGCCTGGGTTCCGAACGCCTACCGGTAACGGGTAGCGGACGCCGAAGCTGAGCAGGTGCTCGCTCAGTGGAGAAAGGACCTGACCTCGTCGGCCGTTCTGGCCGTGAGGACGTCGCTCGTTTCGGCCCACCCGCGCCGAGCCGCGTGGAGGCCGTAGCGGCGATGGTTGTATTCCGCCGCTCGGTGAGCATCGGTGTTGATGGCGATCGTGGCGCCCGCCTCCACGGCGCGGCGGACAGCCTCGCCCCAGAGGTCTATCCGATGGGGATTGGCGTTGACTTCGAGGGCCACGCCGTTCGACCGGGCGGCCTCGGCGATCTCGTCGACGTCGATCTCCATCCCCGATCGCCGATTCAACATCCGCCCGGACGGGTGACCGAGCACGTCAACTGACGGGTGTTCGATGGCGGTCACCAAACGGTCGGTCCCGTCGCCGTCGAGCCCGCTATGGGGGGAGGCAACCACGAGGTCCAACGTGTCGAGGACCTCCTCGCGGACCGACAACCCGCCATCAGCGGCGATGTTCGCCTCGACGCCGGCGAACACCGTGACGGCAGCCGTCTCGCGGAGCTCCCTGATCGTCTCCGCGAGCTCGAGGAGCGTATCGTCCTCGACGCCGACGCCGCCGACCATGCCCGGGCCCGTGGCGTGGTCGGCGATGCCGAGGTAGTCGTAGCCCGCGTCCGCGGCGGCCCCGATCATCGCCGCCGGCGGGAGATCGCCATCCGACCAATCCGTGTGCACGTGGAGATCCCCTCGCAGGTCCCCCGGCTCGAGGAGGTCCGGGAGCGTCCCCGCCGCGGCGGCCGCGAGTTCGCCGTGGTCTTCCCGGAGCTCGGGCGGGATCCAATCGAGGCCGACCGCCTCGTAGACCGAGGCCTCCGTGGCGCCGGCGACCCGCTCACCGGCCCGTTGATCATCCGTCGAATCCGGGACGTCACTGACGTCGAAGACGCCGTACTCGTTGACTTTCAACCCGCGTTCGATCGCTCGGGATCGGAGCCCCACGTTGTGATCCCGGGAGCCGGTGAAGTACTGGAGGGCGCTCCCGTACTCCTCGGGGTCCACGACGCGGAGATCGACTCGGAGGCCGCGGGCCCGCACGCTCGCCTTGCCCGATCCAGCCTCGATCACGTCCTCGACCTCGTCCCAGGCGGTCAATCGGTCGACCGCGGCTTGGTGGTCGGGACCGGCGGCGAGCAGGTCAACGTCCCCGACGGTTTCGCGCCAGCGGCGGAGGGACCCGGCGGCCGCACAGTCCTCGATGGCGGAGCTGGCCTCGAGATGGGCGAGCAGCTCGTCCGCGAGCGGCCTGGCCTCGGCCGACAGCGCCCGCTCTCGAGCCTCCCGAGCGAACGGGATGTTCTCGAGGATGTTGGCTTCCGAGGTTTCGCCGTAGCCGTCGAGTTCGCGGATCTCTCCCGCTTCAGCCGCCGCTTCGAGCTCGTCGAGGTCGGTCACCCCCAGCGCCTCGTAGAGGTCGCCCACGGTTTTCGGGCCGACGCCCTCCACTCGGGTCAGGGCCCTCATGTCGACGGGGAGCTCCTCGCGGGCCTCCTCGAGCGCCGCGATCTCGCCGGACTCGAGGTATTCGATGATCTTGCTCGCGATCGCCTCGCCGACCCCCTCGATGGCCTCCAGCGCGCCCTGTCCCTCCTCGGCGACCGCCTCGATCGGCTCCGGATGCGCGCTGATGTTCTCAGCTGCCCGGCGGTACGCCCGGGGCCGGTAGGGATCGTCCTGGGCCTCGAGCCGGGCCGCCAGTTCTTCGAACAGCGCGGCGATTTCGTCGTTTCGGCTCATGGCCGGGACTGCCCCTCCTCCTGTCCGAGCACCTGCTTGAGGAAGTTGAACCAGCGTTTCCGGTCCGCGGTTTCCTGAGCCGAGGCCTCGGCCTCCAGATCGGTGGGCTCCAGCGACTCGAGGGCGTTCAAGGCGCGATCGATACCGAGGATACTGTCCGCCAGTTCACGGCCCCGCTCGTAGGAGACGTCACCAGCTTCGATCGTTTGCCGCCGGGCCAGCCGTTCCCGGCGAAGTTGCTTCTTGGCCCGCTCGACGCGTTCCCGCTCGCTGGCCGGGACGGTCTCCCGCCGCTTGATCTCGAAGACGAACTCCCGGAGCTCGACCGGTTCCCCCTGGACCTTGATCCGCTCCGGGATACTGCTGCCGACCGTACTGCCCTCCCGGTCGACGCGCTCGAGTAACTGCTTCCGCTGATACGCCTTCACGGCCGGGCGTACGCCGCGGCCAGCTAAAAGGTTCGGCGGTGTTACCGACTCGCCGACCAGGGGCCTTTGGCCGCTCCTGGTGTGGTTTCCCAAACCCCTTTGCTCGCGGGTCGCCAACCCCGACCAATGGCGACGTGTGACGTGTGTGGGCGGCAGGAGGACATGCCGTACTCCTGTCACTACTGTGGCGGCTCCTACTGTGCCGAACACCGCCTCCCGGAGAACCACAACTGCTCGGGGCTCGAGGACTGGGACGACCCGTCCGGCGTGTTCGACAGCGGGTTCGACGACCAGGTCCGCGACGAGCCGGGGTCGATGGCGCCGGGGATCGAGGTCGATGCCGGCGGTCTGTTCGGCTACTTCAGGGGCAACGCGTCGTACTTGTTCCTAGCCCTGATGTGGGTCACGTTCTTCGTCCAGTTGATCGTTCGCCAGTTCATCTCGCCGACCCTCCATGAGACGCTGTTCGTGCTTCGGTCGGCCCATCCCGAGTTCGTCTGGACCTGGTTGACCGCGGTGTTCGCCCACGGCGGGTTCGGACACATCCTGGTCAACAGCATCGTCCTGTACTTCTTCGGGCCGATCGTGGAGCGACGGGTCGGAACCCGGGCGTTCGTCGCCCTGTTCCTCGGTGCCGGCGTGTTTGCGGGGCTGGCCCAGATTACCACGGCGATCGCGTTGGGTGAGTTCAGCGGCGTGGTGGGAGCCAGCGGCGCCATCATGGCGATCATGGGCGTCCTGACGGTGTTGAACCCGCAGCTCAGGGTCTACCTCTACTTCATCCTCCCCGTCCCGCTGTGGATTCTCACGGTCGGCTTCGCCGGCTATTCCGTCTTCATCGCCCTCGGTGGCGGGATCGGGGCCGGCGGGGTCGCGCACCTCGCACATCTGGCCGGGCTCGTTGTCGGATTGGCTTACGGGGAGAAGCTCAAACGGGCCGGCGCGAGCGCCCCCACCGAGCTCCAGTTCGGCGGCGGGCGCGGCGGCCCCCGACGCCGGTTCTAATGGAGCCGGTCCGTCCCGAATTCATCCCGGACGGGACGATGGAACGTGAGCGGATGGACCGCCTCCAAGCTGAGATCGCTGACGTCGCTATCTTCTCGGACGACCCGCCGCTCGATCCAGCGTCGGTCGATTCGCTCCGCGTCGCCGGTATCGACCAAGCCTTCCTCGACGATCGGGTAGTCAGCGCCGTGGTCGTCAGAGAAGCCGGTGAGACGGTGGAGACTGCCCGGGCTGTTACGGACCTCGAGTTCCCCTACGTGCCCGGCTATCTGGCGTTCCGTGAGGGCGGCCCGGTCCGGGCAGCCCTCGAGAAGCTGACTCTCCCGCCGGACCTCCTGCTGTTCGACGGTTCAGGCCGGATCCATTACCGACAGGCGGGGTTGGCGACCCATCTCGGCGTCACCTTCGACCGCCCCGCTATCGGCGTGACCAAGCAACTCCTCTGTGGGACGCCAACGGGTTCGGTCACGGGCCTTGATGCAGGGACCGAGGTGGCCATCGCCGCCGACGAGGAGGTGACTGCGGAGAACGGCACCGTCATCGGCTACGCGGTCCAGACCCGACAGTTCGATAGCGCCGATCGGTACGTCAATCCCGTCTACGTGAGTCCGGGTCACCGGATCAGTGCGGAGCGAGCGGCCGATCTCGTGCTCCGCTGTTGTGCCGGTTACAAGCTCCCGGAACCGGTTCGCCGGGCGGATGCCCTCGCGGATGAGGTCAAAGCATCGCTCGCGGACGCGGCCGATCCCTCAAACCCGGGTCGTGAGGGTGGCCAGCACCCGTGACCGGGCGGCCGTCAGCCGGTCGGCAAGCACGGCGCCGTCGGCGAGGACGGGGAAATCGGTCTCGAGTTCGGCGTACAAGTAGTGCTGGAGCGATCGGAGTCCGCTCAGGTCGCTCGCTTCCCATTGGGACTGGAGTGCCTGCTGGCGGCGGCGGAGCAGCCGCGTCAGTCGGGATTCGAACTCGCCGAGACGGTGCCATTCGTCCGCCAAGTCCCGGAAGTCCAGTCCCGTTAAGGACCGCTCTTCGCTCTCATGAAGGACCTGCTCGATCGTCTCGAGCTCATCCGCGGCCGATTCGAGGGCCTCGGCCTCCCGGTCCAGGCGATCCATCAAGCGGCCGCGTTCGTGCGCCGATTCGCGGGCCCGCCGGACGAGCACTTGTTTCAACTCCGGGGTGAGCTGGCTGCCGCCGGTCACGGCCGTCGCGACCTCCTCCCCGAACTCCTCGCGGAGATGATATGCTAACGGCTCCGCGTACTCCTCCTCGTAGTGGGACATGGCCATGACCGTGTCCCGGTACGCATCACGGACTGCGTCGAGGCGGTCATCCGTCGGTGTCTGCCCGGCCATAGCTACGGTCGCGGTCGCCCCATCGGCCGAGGCGAGTTGGTGGCCGGAAGGGGACGGATCCAGCTTAGCCACCCGCTGTGCGAACTCGGCGAAGGCGTCACGTTCTTGCGCTGTCCGTGACTGTTCCTCCTGGACTTCGGACCGCGCTTCGTTAACGCGTTGAAGAGCGGCGAGCAGCACCACGGTTACCAGGCCGAAGACAGCCAGCAGTAGGAGTTGACCCAAGAGATCGGTCTGGGCACAGCCGATGGCTGGCCCACAGACCTCCTCGACCGCGTTGAGCTGCTCGGAATGGACAGCAACGGAGAGCGGGAGGGCGGCGACCATGCGATCGATTAGCATGACGACGCCCGATGGTATAACCGTTTTGTCGAACGACCAATGGGTTTTCGCCGTCCCCGAACCACGAGGCGCTACGAGAAGTAGTCGGCGAGTCTCTCGGCTGCTTCCTCGACGCGCGGCGTCACCAGGGCGAAGCGCAGCCAGTCGGCCCTGGCTTCCCCGAACGTCTCTCCAGGCATGCCGGCGACCCCGGCCTCGTCGATGAGCCTTTCGACGTTCTCGAGGGTCCCGGGGAACCCGTTGAAGCGGCAGAGCACGTAGAACGCACCGTCAGGCCGGCTGTATTCGGCGCCCGCGGTGTCGAGCGCGTCGGTGAAGCCGGCGAGGCGGTCCGCAAGCAGCTGCCGGGTCTCCTCGTGGTATTCGGGCGGGGTCTCTCTGAGTGCCTGGAGCACGGCGTACTGGGCCGGCCGGCTGCCGGCAACGTTCGTGAGCATGTGACGCGTTCTGGCGGCCTCGACGTGCTCAGGCGGAAAGATCGCGTACCCGACACGGAACCCGGTGACGGCCAGCGACTTCGAGAAGGAGTTGGTCACGATCCGGTGGGAGGAATCCTCGGCCAGTGCCGAGGCGAACCGGCCGTGGTAGTCGAAGTGGTCGTAGACCTCGTCACTGATCAGGAGGGCGTCGACCTCCTCGGCGACCTCGACCAGCGCGGCCATCGTCGCCTCCTCATATACCGCTCCGGTGGGGTTGTTCGGGGTATTGATCACGATACAGGCGGTTTCCGGAGAGACCGTTTCACGGAGGCGAGCCAGGTCAATGCCGCCGTCGCGATCAGTCTCTACATAGCGGGGTTGACCACCGAGCATCGCGGTTTTCCCGGGGTAGTAGGGATAGACTGGGTCGGTGAGCACGACCTCTCGACCCGCCTCGCGATCCAGGGCTCGGGCCATGGCGAGGTAGTTCGCTTCGCCAGCACCGTGGGTCACGACCACCTGATCGATCGGTACGTCTCGCCGGGCCGCGATCTCCGCTCGGAGCTCTCTGAGGCCGTCGCTCGGTGGGTATTGGAACGCGGCCCCGCCCAGTTCGGCGTAGTCAATCAGTCCTTGGGCGATGGCGGCCGGCGGCTCCCAGTCGGGGTTCCCGGAGACCATGTCGATCACGTCCCGATCGGCCCGATCCGCGTACTGCATCACGCGAAAGAACAGCGGTTCCTCGTAGCCCATGCCGAGCCGACGGCAGGCTTCGCTATGGGTGTTTCCCCAGGGTAGCGCCGATGGCCGGCGTGCTTTTTGCTTCGCCCCGTCACGAGCGGACTATGACCGCTGTGGAAGGCGAAGCCGACCCTGCCCGGCTCGGGGAAGCGCTCCGGTCGGCCGACGCTACGCTCGCGATCGCGGAGTCCTGCACCGGTGGGCTCCTTGCCTCCCGAGTCACCGACGCTCCGGGCGCGAGTGATTACTTCGAGCGCGGGTTCGTGACGTATGCGAACCGGGCGAAACAGGCCGCGCTCGGCGTCTCACGGGAGGCCCTTGACGCGCATGGCGCGGTAAGCGCCGCGGTCGCGGACGAGATGGCCGCCGGGGCGCGAGACGTGAGTGGTACGGATTGGGCCGTGGCGACCACCGGGATCGCCGGTCCGACCGGCGGAACTGACGCCAAGCCCATCGGAACGGCCTACATCGGCATCGCGCGGGCCGCACCGTGGGGGAGTGAAGCCTCGAACGTCGCCGTCGATCACCACGTCTTCGACGGTGATCGGCGGGCGGTGAAGGCAGCTATCGCGGGCCAGGCGTTGACTTCGCTCCGGGAGCGGGTCGAGCGCGTGGTCGAGGATTGAGTCCGTTGCTCACCGGGCAACGCTGAAGCGGTCGCCGTACTCATCCTGGTTCGGATGGGTGGGCTCGCGTCCCGAGAGCACCACCCGATCGAACTTGGCGATCGAGTTCTCGTAGAAGAGGTGCCCGATTTCGGCGGCCCGTCGCAGCTGATGGATCGTTCCGGTCCGGTGCTCCACTGCTCGCGGGGTCCCGGCTCTGAAGGCCTCGATGAGAGCCGGCCGGTCAGCGTTGACCTCCTCATAGGCGGTCCACACCTCGCCGACTGTCCCTGGTAGATGAGCGTACGAGGACCCGAACGCCGGCAGTCCGGTCAACTCGGCGAGATCGCGTGCAAGACGGTTGTGCCGACTCAATTGTTTCGGGTTGTACGTTTCCAGGCCGTGGATCGCCGATCGGTATTGCTCGATGGCCGCTCGATCCAGGCTGACTGTGAGATAGTCCGGATGCGGGACCAGGACCACGGCGTCTTGGCGGTCAAACTCTCTGAACGCCGCATCGAGACTGATGAAGTCGGGCACCGGTGCATCCAGGTCCAGTGCCAGGACATGTCGCCGGTTTCGCCAGGTGCCGGTGAAAACTTCACGGCCTGGGATGACAGTGAGTTCCTCGTCCGTGAACAGCTCAGCACGGGCTCTGATCTCCGGCAGCCGTGTGAAATGAGGAGCGTAGACGATGGCATCGAGACCACGAGCTTTCGCCCGCTCGGCGATCGCTTCGTCGAGCACCTTGACGTGGGGATCGACACGCGTCTCCGAACCGCCCGTCACGCCACCGCCATTAGGCCACCGGCGCTTAGGGATTCCGCTCCGGTCGACCGTTTGAAGGATCTCCCCGTCGGTGTCTCTCGTTTTAATGACGCGTTTAGGCCGGACTGGGGAAAGGGTTTTATATAGGTCCTTATCAATTATAAGAGACACTGAGTCATGGACGCCTGGATTTGTGGAATCGTGGGGTGTGACGGCCGGTTCGAGCAGCCGGCGGCTCTGATCCGGCACCAGACGGCCGATCACCAACCGGTCGAATGCCAGGTCTGCGGGGAAACGGTGCCCGCGGGCTTCTTCGGCATCCGCCACGCCTTCGGCGAACACAACCGGGCCGAGTACGTCAGGGCGTACGAGGCCGATTCCGGAGCCGTGCGGGAACGCGAGGAACTCTTAGAGGTGGTGGAGGCGACCGTCGACGTGTCGGATCTCCGTTCCCGACTGGAGACGCCGACCGTCGAACCGGTGGCCAGCGCCGACGACTGAGGACGGCTCCGCTTCAGCTTCTCAGCGTTCTTCCGAGTCGAGCACCCGGATCTGGTCGCCGCGAACGGTGACCGGGATCGGGACCGTGGCCTCGTACAGTTCGACCGTCACCTGGTCCTTGGACTCGTCGATCCGCTGTACCTGGGCCTTCTCGCCTTTGAACGGTCCCGCGACCAGCTCCACGATATCGCTCTCGGCGATTCCTTCGACGTCCGGTTTCGGCGAGAGGAAGTGCTCGACCTCGGCGATCGAGCTCTCGCCGGGAACGATGCCGCGAGCGTGGGGGATCTCTTCGAGGACCCGCTCGATCGCCGCCGTCCCGTCCGACTCGACCATGACGTAGCTCGTCAACGAGTCCGGCGCCAGGACCGCGTGGATATCAGGTTCCTCGCGGTTGGCGATCATGTCGGCGACGGTCTGTTCCTGGCTGGCGGTCGTCTTGACGGCGAACATCGGCATGCGTTAACCCCCCACCGATGAGATCAGGGTCATCAGCGCGAAAATCACGAAGCCCATGAGGCCCACCAGGGCGATACCGACGGCCGCGATCTTGGAGACCTGGGAGAACTCCTCCCACGAGGGGGTGCTGGCGAGCTTGAGCACCCGGAGGTAAGCTGAAAGCTCGTACGGAACGTCCATGAAGAGGGAGTTGGCGGCGCGTCTTTTTCTATCTATTGACTGCCGTCCGACTGATTCCGACGGCCCAGTCGGGGTGTCAGTCCACGTAATCGATGTCCTGGATCCGGCCCTCTTCCTGGGCCGCCTCGGCCTCGACCCGGCCGTAGATCTGTGGGGATTCAACGCCAGTAACGACGATCATCGTCCGCATGGTGCCCTCGAGCTCGTCGTCGACCGAGGTCCCCCAGATGATGCGGGCGTCGGGATCGATCCGATCGTAGATCTCCTCGACGACCCCTTCGGCCTCCTCGATGCTCATGTCGGGGCCACCAGTGACGTTCACGAGCGCGGAATTGGCGGCTGAGATGTCGACGTCGAGCAGCGGCGATCGGAGGGCCGCTTTGACCGAGTCCGTCGCCTTCGCTTCCGAATCGGATTCGCCGAGCCCGATCATGGCCACGCCCCCTCGCTCCATGACCGTCCGGACGTCGGCGAAGTCCAGGTTCACCAGGCCGGGCATCGTGATCAGCTCGGTGATCCCCTTGACGCTCCGCATCAGCACCTCGTCGGCGACCTTGAACGCCTGGCGGACCGGGAGCTTCCCGACCGCATCCAGCAGCCGGTCGTTCGGGACCACGATCACCGTATCGGAGACGTTCCGGAGCCGTTCGAGGCCGGCCTCGGCGTTCGTCCGGCGGACCTCGCCCTCGGCCGTGAACGGGGTCGTGACGATGGAGATCGTGAGGGCACCGGACTCCCGGGCCGCTTTCGCGACCACGGGCGCCGCCCCAGTGCCGGTCCCGCCGCCCAGGCCGGCGGTTACGAACACCATGTCCGCGCCCTCGATGGCTTCGGAGATCTCGGTCTGGCTCTCGAGGGCCGCTTCCTCGCCGACTTGTGGCAGGGATCCTGCGCCGCGGCCGTTGGTCCGCTGCTGGCCCATGAGGATCTTGGTGTCGGCATTGATCTCGACCAGGTGCTGCACGTCGGTGTTCGCGGCGACGAGCTTGGCCCCGTGAATGCCCTCCTCGAACATCCGGTTGACCGTGTTGTTGCCGCCGCCGCCGCAGCCGACCACGGTGATATTGGTCTCCAGCTCCTCGAGGACGTCCAACAGCTCCTCGTCCGACATCGTGCCCGAGGAGTTCACGTCCTGCGGCGCGACCTCCGCCTGGGGATCGCCCTCGCCCTCGTCCTCCTCGGCTTGTTCAATCGCGTCATCGACGATCGAGTCCATTACACTGGCCCGTTCCCCAGCGGTCCTCATTACTGTTCCCCCGCTCGTCTGACCATCGTCTGACAGTTATCGGCCCTGACAACGGGGATAGCGGCGAGTTCGGGTTTCGTGAACTGCCTCGGGCCGGACCTCCTCTGAGCCGACCGTCACCGGTTCGCCATCGGCGAGGCGGCCGAACGCCGGGCCCGGCTCCACACCCAGCTCCCGGGCGCGGTCGGGGTCGAAGGCTCGCTCGGTGACGACGATTTCTGCCTCGGTCACGTCGACGTCAGCGAACCGCTGGCGGAGGAGCCCAAGGAGGTCGTCCTCGATCCGGTCCCAATCCGCCCCTTCGGCGACGGCAACCCGTCCGGTCACACGGTTCCCGGCCTCCGCGGTCTCGAACGCAACGGCCGAATCGAGGTACGCCTGCCGAACCCGGTCCCCATCTATACCGTTCACGTCCGCGAGCAGATCAGGCGACGGCTCTAGGATCTCGACTTCCGGGAGCTCGTTCCCGGACCGCGCGGGCCGGCCGAACCGGAGTCCCTCCGTAACCGGTTCGAGCACGGCTTCCAATCGCTCGACTGTCTCCCGCGGGACGCCGTCGGTTTCGCGCAGCCAGGACTCGCTGACCACCCGATAGCCGTGATCCCGGATTCGAGCTATGAGCTCCGGATAGTCGCCCTCGACGACGGCCAGATCGGCATGACTCCGCTCGAACAACCGGTCCAACAGGGTGTCGGACACCGTTCCCGCAGCCCTGAGTCCCCAGTCGGCGGCGATGTGGCCCACGTTCCAGTCGGTTTCACGAACGATCCGGGCGAACCGCGGGGCGTAATGGCCGCCCCCGAAACCGACGAACGATCGATCCCTCCATGGCGCGGTGTCACGGAGCCCGAGCACCGCTCGGGCGGCGGCCGCCGTCGCGTCGGGGTCCGACCACTGGGGTTCACCGCTGCCGACTTCGACGAACAGCGACGGGGCCCCGGCGTCAGTCGGCCCGTGGTGGGTGCATTCCAGCCCGACCTCGTAGCCGGCCGGCGCCTGGCTTCGAAAGGCATCGAGAGTGGCTGCGAGCGCCTCGGGGGCCGCACTCGGTACCTGGTTCGGCGCGCCGCCGTACTCGGCCGGGCCGACATTTCCGGGGTGGTGGGCCGTCAGCAACGGCCCGGTGTCTCCCGAATGCCGCGAGACGAAGACGAGCAGCCGGAGTTCGTCGAACGCCCGGTCCGGCTGCTCCAGGTCGATGTGGAGCCCGTCGAACTCCCTCAACTCGATGCCATCCCGCCGGTAGTACGTTCCACCCCCGGCAGCGTCGGGGCGGGTGTCGTCATCTCGGACCGTCCAGTTCGCCACCGCTCTGAGCTGGCGGCCGATTTCGACGGAGGCCGCGTCCGCCCGGCTGACGACGATCCCCAGCATCTATGTCGTCGAGGCCAGCGCGGCGGTAAAACGCATCGAATCCTGCTGCCGGAGGATGCAGTTGAATCTGCCTGGGATCGCCTGTGGCGGCCCCGTCGCAAGTCATGGTCGCTCGCGTCATCGGGCGGATCCGTAGGCTCCCGCGGCGCCGACACAGAATGCCACCGCTTAATTAGTCCGTGCGGGAAGCCTGGACCACGATGCTGTCGGTCCCTGCCGTGACGGTTCCGTTCGTGTCGGAGCCGGTGGGGAACACTATCCTCCTCATCGGGTCCTTCTTCCTTCTGCTGCTCGGAGCCGAGATCTTTACGAACGGCGTGGAATGGTTCGGACACCGGCTGGGCGTCTCCGAGAGCGCAACCGGGAGCATCCTCGCCGCCGTCGGGACCGCCCTCCCGGAGACGATGATCCCCGTGATCGCGATCATCCAACAGACCACCGTCGGCGGGACGGCGGCGGACGAGGTCGGCGTCGGGGCCATCCTGGGGGCGCCGTTCATGTTGGCCACTATCGCGATGTTCATGGTCGGCGCCAGCGTGCTCTACTTCGGGGGCCGTCGCCGCTACGGCGCGGAGATGCACTTCAACGCCGTCTCGACCCGTCGGGATCTCTCCTTCTTCCTCGTGGGCTACTCGTTGGCGTTCCTGACCGCGCTGATCCACAACCGACTGGTCGATTACGCCGTAGCGGCCACGCTCGTCCTCCTGTACGTCTTCTACCTCCATCGGTCGCTCGTCAGCGGCCAACTCATCGAGCACGAGGGGCTTGACGACCTCCATCTCGGGTTGATCGCCGAAGAGGTCCTGGACCTGCTGCCCGGGCCCTATCCCACTAAGCGACACCGGGCGAACCCGACCACGCTACTGGTCGGGCTTCAGACGCTGCTGGCGTTGTCGATCATCGTCGGCGGGGCCCACCTGTTCGTCGAGGAGGTGCAGTGGGCCGCCACCGACGTGCTCGGGATCCCGGCGGCGGTCGTGGCGCTCCTTTTGGCCCCGCTCGCGACCGAGCTGCCCGAGAAGTTCAACTCGGTACTCTGGATCTCGCGGGACAAGGACACCCTGGCCCTCGGCAACATCACGGGCGCTATGGCGTTCCAGGGAACGCTCCCGGTGACGTTGGGGATCGTGTTCACCTCCTGGAACCTCTCGCTCGAGTGGGGCACGACCGGCTTCCTCAACGGGTTCTCCGCGATCCTGGCCGTCGTCAGCGGCGCCATCCTCTATCTGCGGGCCCGCTCGGCGGACGAGGGGAACATGCTGCCGCGCCCGTTCCTCCTCGGCGGCCTCTTCTACCTCCTGTTCATCATCGTCCTGGTCTACCACGTCCTGACGTTCGACCTCGCGGTCGGGGCCCACGGGTAAGTGGACATGGGGGCCGTCCGCCGGCCACCCTGATTTAAGCCGGCCCGCGGTCGTGCTGCCGCCATGGAGGTCTACGGTCTCGTTGGGAAGCCGGTCGGACACTCCCTCTCGCCGGCCCTCCACGAGGCCGCCTACGACGTCCTCGAGCTCGAGGCCCGGTACGTCACGCTCGAGCCTGATCCCGCAGCGATCGGCGACGCGATCGACGGCGCCGCGGCCCTCGGAATCGCTGGACTCAACGTGACGACCCCGTTCAAACGGGACGTCTTGGAGCACGTCGCGACGGACCCGCTAGCCGAGCGGATCGGAGCGGTCAACACGATCGATTTCGGGACCGAGCCGCCTGAAGGGTTCAACACCGACGCTACCGGGGCGATCCGGGCCTTGGACCGTCATGATGTGCGTCTCTCCGGCGCCGATGCCCTCGTGGTCGGTGCAGGCGGGGCGGGTCGAGCGATCGCGATGGCCCTGGACGACGCCGGCGCCCGCGTTCGGGTCGCCAATCGGACGGTCGCGAAAGCCGAGGACCTGGTGGCCGTGCTTGATACCGGGTCCAGCCACGGTCTCGACGCCCTCCCGGAACTCGTGCCCGAGACCGAACTCCTCGTCAATGCGACCACCGTGGGCCTCGAGAGCGACGAAACTCCCGTTCCGGCGGAACTGCTTCACAGCGATCTGGTCGTGATGGATGCGGTCTATCAACCGATCGAGACCCGCCTGCTCCAGGAGGCCGCCGCCGCTGGCGCCGAGACCATCGACGGGGCTTGGATGCTCCTCTATCAAGGTGTCGAGGCGTTCGAGCAGTGGACGGCCCTGGACGCGCCGGTCGAAGCGATGCAGGATGCCCTCAGGAGCCGGCTCTGAGCCGCGATCACGGAATCCGATGGCTACTTGCGCCACCCTGTCGAAGGCGACGTCACGATGGCGCTCATTTCCAAGCTGAAAGCGGTCCTCGGCATCGGATCGAGCCGGAGCCGGTCCCCCGGCTCCCAGGTCGTGGTCGAGCCGGAGGCGGACGCCGACAGCGAGCGGGCCGTCAAGGAACCGGCCTCGGAATTCGATGCGGATCCGGCGGCCGACACGGGATCCCCGGACGAGGGCACCGCGGAGCCCGTCGACAGCCTGTCGGGCATCGGTCCGGCCTACAGCGAACGGCTGAGCGACGCCGGGATCGAGACCATCGGTGACCTCGCCGCGGCGGATGCCTCGACTCTCGATGAAGCGACCGGGATCGGCGAGGGGCGGCTCGGAGACTGGATCGAGCGCGCCAGCAACCGGTAGCCGAGCCGCCTTTCGTCCCGCCGTCCAGTTCTACAGACACGGCGGTACAGCCGGATAGCGGCCATTCGGTCGCTGCGTTCCCGTCCCCGACCACCGGTTTCTCCCGCCTCAGGTTCCGTTCGGAAGGAAACGGCACTGAAATCCGGTTCACGGGTTTCTCTCTCCATCCCGGGGAAGCGTTCACTCGACGTCGAACGGGTGGGAAACCGAGCCGGATGGAGTGCGTTCCGACCATCCTGACTCCCACCAGTCGCCGCCGGCCCGCAGAATGGAAAAGGCCTTACGCTGACCGTTCCGTCTGCTTGGTTATGGACGCCGTGGTGCTCGCGGGCGGTTACGCAACCCGGCTCTGGCCGATCACCAAACATCGGCCGAAGATGCTGCTCCCGGTGGGGGAGACCACCGTCATCGATCGGATCTTCGCCGAACTGGAAGCCGACGATCGGGTCGAGAACGTCTACGTCAGCACGAACGAACGCTTCGCCGAGGACTTCGAAGATCACCTCGCCGACAGCCCGTACGAGCAGCCGACGCTGTCGGTCGAAGAAACGACCGAGGAGTCCGAGAAGTTCGGCGTCGTCGGGGCTCTCGCTCAGCTGATCGACCGGGAAGGGATCGAGGACGACACGCTGGTCATCGCTGGTGACAACTTGATCTCCTTCGAGGTGGCTGACTTCCTGGACTTCTTCGAGACCCGGGACGGTACGGCCCTCGCGGCCTACGACGTCGGTTCCCACGAACGGGCTGAATCCTACGGCGTCGTCGACATCGAGGACGATCGGGTTGTCGACTTCCAGGAGAAACCCGACGACCCGAAGAGCACGCTCGTCTCAATCGCCTGTTACGGTTTCCCTGCCGGGACGCTTCCCGAGTTCGACGCGTATCTGTCAGGCGACAACAACCCCGATGAACCGGGCTGGTTCCTCCAGTGGCTCTACGAGCGGGACGACGTCTACGCGTTCTCGTTCGACGGCGCCTGGTACGACATCGGGACCCCTCAATCGTACCTCGATGCGGTCGCGTGGGCGCTCGACGGGGAGAACCTGATCGAGGCGACGGCCACCCTCGCCGACTCCACGCTCGGGGAGAACGTACACGTCATGCCGGGCGCCACGGTTGAGGATTCCCACCTCGATCGCTCGCTCGTGTTCCCGGACGCCACGGTCCGCGGCTGTGATCTCCGGGGCACGATCATCGACGAGGACACGCGCGTCGAGAACCTCGACCTCAACGAGGCGCTGATCGGCGCCCACACCCGGATCTCGAACGGCCGCTAGGCGAGTTCGGCCTGGTCAAGCCGGGTCGAGCCAGGCCTCGTCGATGCGAAGCTCGCCACGCACGCCGTCCCACTGGGCCGTCGCGTCGTACTCGATCCGCCGCTCCATGTGGGGCCCGTCGACCACTAACGTCTCGTATTCGCCACCTTCCCCGAGGACGTGTACGCCACGGCGCTCGGCCAATTCAACGAGGTCGTCGAGGGCCTCGTGGTCGAGCTGGCGGCCGAGCCAGGTCTCATCGAGGCCGTCAGCGGCCACCCGAACGAGGTGGATTTCGAAGCCGGCTGCCAACATCTCGCGCCCGGCGGCCTCAGGATCGACCCCCCAGAGCGGTGCGAACAGTGCGCAGTCGAGGCGGTCGCACATGGCGGTCAGCCGCGACTCCTGATACTCGCTGGCAACCGCCCCGGCGACCACCCCGGCCAACCCACCGGCCTCCGCTCGATAGCGTTCGAGGTGCGTCTCCAGCGGGGCCAGTTCCCGATCCCCCTGGCGGCCGGATCCGGTTCCCTCATCCACCGCCACCTCCGACTCGATCTCCCGCAGCGGGAGGCCGATACTCTCCGCGGCGAGCCCGGCGAGCCGAGTCGCCGGGACGTGAAACATGAACGAGTCCGGCTCCGGGTGTACCGTCACGAGGGTGTCGACCTCGTGGCCGGTTTCCAGGGCGCGATAGAGCGACCACGAGGAGTCCTTCCCGCCCGAGAACAGGCTCACCCAGGGCTCGGCCATACCAACCGTTCTCGATTGGCGGCCTAAACAGCCCTGGTTCAGGCGTGTGGCCGGCCGGCCTGGCTACTCAGCCAGTTCCTGTTCCGGGAAGGAGGCCCCGCTCACGAAGGCGGCGATCCGGACGCCGGCGAGGCTGACGAGGACGCCGGCCACCACGAACACCGCCAGGCGTTCCTCCGGCGTGAACGGGAACGAGGCCATGGTGAGCGTGCCGATCTGGAGTTCGGGAGCGAAGAGGGGATTGATCGCCCCGGAGCGCTGCAGGAAGTACGCCGAGAAGCCCCGGACTACGATCCCCGTCGCGATCACGCCGAACGGGAGGTTGAGGTACGCCGAGGAGACGCGTTCGTTCCGGATGACTTCGTCGAACAATCGGCCAGTCGAGGCGGCAAGCGCCGCCAGCGCCAGCCAGGGGACGCTATGATAGACGAGGCCCATACTCGAGACGATTACCCCCAGTTCGCTATCGAGCGAGGAGACCCCGAGCGCCCCGGCGAAAAGCCCGATCAGCCCGAGCCCGACGGCGACCACGTAGGTGACGATCGACACCCGGCCCGAGTAGAACGCGTCGCGGGCTTGCGCAGGGAGGTCCTCGAAGTAGTCGTCGATCCCGAGGCCCTTGTAGAGCAGGAAACCGCCGATAGTCGCGGTGATGGCGGCGATCGCGACGCCGGTCCCGGCCAGGAATGAGAGGATCGGGAAGGCGAGGAGGGCGACGCCGATCGGGACAAGCACGGTCCCCCGGAGCTCTTCGTCGGCCAGGAACTGCTTGAGCAGGTAGTAGGTCGATTCCAGGTCGTGGGCCTGCCGCACCACGACCCGGTCCACGGAGTCCACCCGCACGCGGCTCTCGATGATGGGAACCAACCGCTCGTCCTCGGCACTGTCGATGACCACGATCACCGAACCCGGGTTGTGTTCGGCGACCAGGTCGTCCATCTGCGCCGCGACCGACCGGTCCGACCCGACCACTGTTTCGGCCGCTCCGGAGACGAGCGCGACCTCGGCGCTCTCGCCCTCTTCCTCGAGATCCCGCGTGACCCGTAGCGCCTCGAGCAGGCTGTTGACTGCGCTGTCCTCGGGATCGGCCAGCCCGACCTCGGTGACGAGCTCACGCACGGCTTCCCAGCCGACGACGGGCGAATCGATGTCGGCCTTCCGGCGAACGTCGCCGCCGCGGTCGACGCTCACCACCAGCGTGCTCATTTGGTTCGAACGGACGGCGCGGTAGATTAAAAGTCTCGTGCCGTCGACAACCCGGTTCTCGTCCCCGGGCGGTCTCTGCCGGCGGTATGCATCAGTCTGAGTCGGAGTTCAGCGCCACGATCTAGGGCTTCGGGTCCGATGCGGACCGCCTACCCCCGAAGCGTCCCCGGCTGAAAGGCAACTCAACGTGGCATCTCTCGTCGGTCCGTTGTATATCGAGTTCACACACGCACCGGTCTCTCCGGCGAACCGGATAGCAATCCCGATAGCCCTACAGGAGGCCCGCCTTCTGTAGTTTCATCAGGTCCTCGGTCTCGAGGGTCTCGCCTTCCTTGAACTTCTGGTAGATCTCCTCGGCTTCCTCCTTGGCTTCCTCCCGCTCCTTCTCGCGTTCGGATTGCCGTTCCTCTTCCTCGCGCTTGTCGAGCTCGCGCAGCCGCTTTTGCACCCGGACGAAGTCCTCGTGATGGCGATCGGCCAGCTCCTGGGCCTCCACGAACATTTCGTGGACTTCGTCGGCCTTGTCCCGGACCTCGTCGGCCCCCCGGTAGGCCTCGATCATCTGGTTGTGATGTTCCTGGGCCTCATCGGCCAGTTCCGTGACTTTCTGGTGGTGCTCGGACGCCTCGTCACGGACCTCCTGGGCCTTTTCCCGGAGGTCGTCGAGCTCCCCCGTCTCCTCGAGCTTGGCCTTCCGTTCCTGGTACTCCTCACGTTTCTCGTCGATCTTCTCGATGAGCGAGCGCTCGTCCTCGGGCGAGAGGACCTCCGTTTGCTGCTTGAACTCAAGGCGCTCGATCTCCGTCTCGAGGTCCTCGAGGCTCTTGCCCTCGTCGAGTTCGAGTTCGGCCTTCTTCTCGTCGAGCTCCTCGAAGAGCCGGTTGGCTTCGGCGTTCAGCTCGTTTCGACGCTCCTTGTGCTCCTGCACCTGGTCGTTGAGTTCGTCGCGCTTCTGCCGGTGCTCCTGAGCCTCGTCGACTTTCTCGCGGGTCTTCGCGTTGAGTTCGTCTCGGAGGCTGGCGCGTCGGGACGCTTTCTGGTTGAGCTCGTTCCGGCGGTCGCGCAGCTGGCCGGCGAGCTTGATGAGTTTGCCCTTGGAGTCCGACTCCAGATCTTCTTCAGAAAGGGTGACGTTTCGGTCGTAGTCGATCGGTTCGATGTCGTGTTCGTTCGTGAGTTCCTCTGTCGCTACCATGATTGGTTGAACCTCGATTCCATCCCCGGTCCGGCGGCCGATCGCAGGCGCTCCTGGGTCACGTGGCGGGCCGTGATAAGGTCGCGCTCCGTCATCGGTTGTTTGGCGATACTGCCGAAACGCCGGACGCAGTTTCGGTACTGTTGGTAAATCCCTCGGCCAGTTAATCGTTTCGCTCCTGACAGCTGGGAAAACCCTGCGCCATCTGTCGGTTTTCGATGCGTTAAGTGAACAGTTGGCACGATGACTGCTCGGATCCCACGATTTAACGCCACCCCGAGCTACGTCGGCCCATGGAGGAACGGGTTCGCGCGACCGGCCACGCGAACGTGTCAGCGACCCATCAAAGCACTTTCGAGGTCTCTACCGACGACTACCTGACGCCGGCAGGGGACTGTATCTTGGGCATCAATGCCGATCGAGCGCCGGCGGACTTCGATCCCGCCTTCGTGAGGGCCTGTCGATCGTCCGATACGAGGATCGAAGCCAGGCTGGCCATCGGTGAGCAGTCGACGAGCGTGCTCGGTCGCGGTCACGAGTCTCTGACGTTCGCCAGCGACCGGTCCCTCGTCGGTCGAACCAGCGATTACGTGGACGATCGGACCGTCATGGTCCAGGCGAACGCGGCCGCGGCCGATCTCCCGCGAGACATGGTCGATCAGTTGGCGGCCGGGGAGCCGCTCCAGCTGGCGTTGCAGGTTAGCGGTTGAGGCAGTCCGCCCCCGCCGCCGTCGCCGCAATGTTTCAGCGGCCGACGGACAGGTTTACGAGCCTCCCGAGTGGACGGACCGCTATGGTTGACTCCGACGAGTTCCGTCGTGTCATGGGCAACTTCGCGGCCGGGGTAACTGTCGTCACGCTGCCCGATCCCGATCACGGGATCACCGTCAATGCGTTCGCCAGCGTCTCGCTCTCGCCGATGCTCGTCCTGATCTGCATCGACCACGATACCGAGGCCTACGAACGGCTCGATGGGGATACGGCGGGCTACTGTGTCAACCTGCTCGCGGCTGACCAGCGCCACCTCGGCGAATACTTCGCCGGCATGCGCGAGCTGGAGTCGAGCCCGTTCGAAACTGAAGCGACGCGGCAGGCTCCTTCGGGGAGCGCAGTGTTCGAGCGGGCGCTGGGGTTCATCGATACCACGGTCGAAGCGGCTCACGAGGCCGGTGACCACACGGTTTATGTCGGGCGCGTCGAGGAAGCGGATATACAGCGGCCCGAGGCCCCGGCGCTGACGTATTTCCGCGGAGAATGGGGCCGGATCGACTGAGCCGGGACTGACAATGCCCACCGACGGAGAACCGAGCGAGAACATCGCCGGCGGCACCGAGCGTACTGAGGCGGAGCAGCCGTTCGTGCCGGGGGACGCCGAGACCACGGCGGAGGCGGTCGTGGACCGGCTCGGCCAGCGTTATTGGCGGAAAACGTATGGGGGCCAGGCCTCGTTCGAGTGTCTCGTTCGGACGGTCCTCTCCCAGAACACGAGCGACAAGGCGAGCCAACCCGCTCACGACGCCCTGATGGACCGTTACGGCGGCGATGATCTCGCCGCCGCACTTGCCGACGCGGACGCGGACGTCCTCGCGGACACGATCCGCCACGCCGGGCTTTACAACCAGAAAGCTCGAACCCTCATCCGGTTGGCCGAACGGGTCCGTGGGGAGTACGGCGGGGCCGATGCGTTCGACGAGTTCGTCACCGATCGTGACCCGACTACCGTTCGCGAAACGCTGCTCGACATGGACGGGGTCGGCCCGAAGACCGCGGACTGCGTCCTCCTGTTCTCAGGTGGGCGGACGGGCGTGTTCCCCGTCGACACGCACGTCTATCGCATCTTCCGTCGGATGGGCATCGCGCCCCCCGACGCCGATCACGAAACCGTCCGGGCCGTCCTGGAACGCGACGTGCCCCCGGAGAAGTGCGGGTTCGGCCATACCGCCAGCATCCAGTTCGGCCGCGACGTCTGTTCCGCCCGCCAGCCGGCCTGCCTGGAGGGCCCGGAGGCCTGCCCGCTGTACGAGCTGTGTGATCGAGTCGGTATCGACGAGGCCGCCGGCGAAGTCACCGATCCGGCCGACACGCCGGAGTGACCCCGGAACTGCAGCTTCGGACGGGAACTCAGAGGTCGACCGGACAGCCCCGGATCATGCCACCCCGCATCCCTTCGGCGATCCAGTAGATCGAGAGCAGGAGCGCGATCGCGGCCACGCCCGTCAACTCCAGACCCTCGAAGGGCAGGAGCGTCAGCGCCCCGGCCGCCCCGAACAACGAGAGCAGGCCGACCAGTACCGCGGGCCCGCAGGCCGCACAGCCGGCCCCGAGCGTCCCGAGCAGCGCGCCGACGGCGCTACCGCCGCCGGATTCGAGCGTCAGGCCGTGTTCGCGGACGTGGTAGGCCACCATCGCGAGGTCGATCCCGAGGAGGGCGGCGATGACCAGCAGCGCGAGGCCCTGGACGAGGCTGAACGATGTCCCCAAGAACGGATAGAGCCCCAGGAGCACGGCGAGGCGGTTCTCGAGTGGTAGCCCGCCCCCGAGGACCACGTCGCCCACGAGCGCGAGGTTCTGGCTCACGACGAACACGGTCAGCCCGACGAGGGCGGCTACCAGCGCGAACACCGCGTAAGCTGGCAGGCCCAGCACTAGCCGGGCGGTCCGGCCCATCAAGCGCCAATCGGCGGGCCGAATGGGCAGGCGGACGTTCATGTCGCGCTCACAGCCCCAGAGCGTTCTTCACGACCGAGAAGCTGACGCTGCCGGCGGTTTTCGTCTGGTACTGGCCGTCCCGGAACAGGAAGAGGGTCGGAGTCGTCCGTCCCGCACCCGCGTTCATTCCGGCATCGAGATCGTTCTGCACCGCATCGTCGGTTGCCCCCGTTTCGACGGCATCGATCACCGCGCCGGCGTCGACATCCGTTTCCGTGGCGAGGAACTCCTGGGTCAACTCCAGGACGTTCCCGGTATCGAAGTCCGGCTGGGTTTCGTAGTAGTGGTCCTTCAAGGCCCAGAACGCGTTCGCATCACGGTCGAACGTCGCCTCCAGCGCATGGGTGGCGGGCCCACCCCACTCGTAAACGACCGGATAGCCTCGGAAGACCAGCGAAGCTTGGCCTGGCTCGATGAGTTCCTGCTCGATCCGAGGGACCGTCTCCCGCTCGAACGCACGACACCGCGTACAGGACGGGTCCTCGAACGCGACGATGGCCGCGGCTGATTCGAGCGGATCCGGGCCCTTCAGCGGCTGCTCGCCAAGCCCGGCTCCGGCCGGGTGGTCCGCGATCGGGGTTCCGCCCCCGGTGGTCCCCTCGCCGCCCGACTGTCCGTTCCCGAGACAACCGGCGAGGGCGGTCCCGGCCAGCGCGCCGACGCCCGCGAGGACCGACCGGCGTGAGAGAGCCTCCGGCCGGTCGGGGTTGGTGTCCATGACCAGCGGAAGGTCCTCAGGAGTGATAGGCATTGTCGAAACTCCGTCCCAAATCCGACTCGTATCGGGCTTACAGGAAGCGGAAGGTCTCGAGGTTCTTCGGGGCGAAAGTCCGCATGTCGTACTTGTGGTAGAGCGCCGAGGAGAGGTCCTGAGTGGACCGTTCGTCGCCGTGCACGCAGAGCACCTTCTCCGGCCGCGGGTTCATGGTCTTCACGAAGTTCTCGAGCCCCTGCCGGTCGGCGTGCCCGGAGAAGCCGTCGACGGTCTCGACATCGAGGTCGAGGTTCAGCGTCTTCGATCGGCCGTCGTCGTTGATCGGGATCTCGTCCCAGCCGTTCTGGATGCGGCGCCCGAGCGTCCCCTGGGCCTGGTATCCGACGAACGTCAGCGTGTTGTCCGGATCGCCGCCGAGGTGGTTGAGCCACGACATGATCGGGCCGCCGGTGATCATCCCGGAGGTCGAGAGCACGATGCTCGGCCCGGCGTCAGCCACTTCCAACCGCTCATCCTCGCCGCCGTCGATGTGGTTGAACTGCTCGGCCAGGAACGGGTTCGCGTCCTCGTGGAAGATCCGGTCCCGGAGGTCGTCCCGGAGGTACTCGGGGTACGTGGTATGGATCGCCGTCGCCTCCCACATCATGCCGTCGAGGTGCACTGGCATCTCCGGGATCTTCTCGTTCCGCATGGCCTCCTCGATGACCAGCATCATCTCTTGGGAGCGCCCGACCGCAAAGGCTGGGATCAAGACCTTCCCGCCTTCGTCATGGGTCTCGTTGATGAGTTCAACCAACTTACGCTCGGAGTCCTCCTGGTCGGTCTGGTAGTCGTTGCGCCCGCCGTAGGTCGACTCGAGGACGAGGGTCTCCACCCGCGGGAAGTCGTTGACGGCCCCGTTGAAGAGGCGGGTATCGTCGTAGTGGATGTCCCCGCTGAAAGCGACGTTATACAGGCCCTCGCCGATGTGGAAGTGCGCGATCGACGACCCGAGGATGTGCCCCGCGTTGTGAAGTGTCAGCTTGACGTCCGGGGCGATGTCTGTGACGTCGCCGTACTCGACCGGGATGGTGTGTTTGATCGCCTCGCGGACCATCTCGGACTCGTAGGGCGGGTTGCGGCCCTCCTTTACCGCCACGTCCAGGTAGTCCAGCGTGAGCAATCCCATGAGGTCACGGGTGGGTTCCGTGGTATAGATCGGCCCGTCGTAGCCATACTTGTACAGCAGCGGGATCAGCGCCGAGTGGTCGAGGTGGGCGTGGGTCAACACCACTGCATCGATCGTGTTCGCCCCGGCTCCGAGCGCTTCGGGGACCTGGAGATACGGGACCTCGTCCTCCGCCCCGGGTTTGTCACCACAGTCGATCAGGACCCGGGTTTCGGGAGTCGAGAGCACGTAGGAGGCCCGGCCGACCTCGCGGCAGCAGCCCAGCGTCGTGATCCGCACCCAGTCCTCGTCGTTGAGCTCCTCCCGGTGGATCTGGCGCCCGACCCGTTCGAGGATCGAGCGGCGCTCCTCGCGCTCCTGCTTCAGGAAGTTCCGCACGTTCGACACCGTGGCGGATTCGATGGGTGGGGTCCGGACGACTTCCGGGGTCCACCCGACCTGCTGGGTGATCTCCCGCAGGGTGGAGCCGTGCCGGCCGATCACCAGACCGGGTTTCTCGGCCTCGATGACGACCTCGCCGGTGTCCTCGTGGAAATCGAGGTCGGTGACGCCGGCTTCCTCCGGCAACACCTCCCTGATCTTCGCCTCCGCGTCGGCGGGTCTCGATAGGACATCCGGATCGGGCCGGACGGTGATGCGCTTCCGGAGCTTGCTGGCCAGCTTTCGGATGAGGTCCCCCTTCTGGGCGAACTTCTTGGGATCCCGGGTGTAGACCACCAGCTCCGGACCCTCGTATTTGACGCCCGAGACTGAGATATCGCCCGGTAGCTCGCTGACGATCTGCTCGTGGATGGATTCGAGTTGTTGCTCTACGGCACTCATGTGAAGATCGGGGCCGCCCGCTCGACGCCTTCTCGTCGGCGGACGGACCGGACACGGGGTTTCGACGACCCGGTCCCGACTTCTCGGGCCGGTCGGCCAACGGGAGCCGTTCCGAACAGCGTGTCACTCGACGGCATGTCTGGGTACGACCTATCAGGTGGGAGAGCGCCGCGTGCTCACCGGCCGCGGGACAGGGTCGTCAAAACCCGCTTATAAAATCGGTAATCGGGCTGTGTTATAAAAGCCTTCGCAAACGCTCGAAACACCGGCCATGCCCGCTGCACGGCTTGATCCAGTCGGGCCCCCCGCCAAGACCAATACGGGTCCGCTCCGGATCGAGGTATGAAGCTGACACCTGCCGCCGTGGACAGGGAGCGTGATTGGGTTCTGGAACAGGCGGACACAGTGGTTCCCCTGATCAACGACGTCCGTGACGATCTCGGAACGGCGTTCGGAACCGATGTCGATCACGTCGACGCTTCGGACTACCGAGGCGCCACTGAGGCGGTTTTCGCGGCGGGCGATCGGGCGGTCAACGTGGCCGCGCTCGTCTCCATCCTGCGTGGGCTCGACGTGACAGATGACTACCCGGGGTTCATCGTGGACGAGCTCCTCGGCCGGGAGCTGGCTGCCATTATCGCCGGCGAACAGCCGCTCCGTCTGCTGTCGGAGGCCACGTTTCATTACGCGGACGTGACAGCGTCGGAGGCCGGCGGCACGGCGGGATCGGACGACTTGAACGCCGCGCTGGCTGCCGGGTTCCAGACCAGGCTGCCCGGGTGGGACTGGCGCGCCGGAGAAAGCGCTTTTACGATCGAGTGACCCTTCGCCGGCATGGACTTCTCCGACACCCAGGAAGCGACGATTTGCCACCTCTTCGAGGGCCAGCTCGGGCAGGGTGTCGAAGGGTTAGACCGGGTGCTCCTGATGCGGAAAAAGCGTGGGGTCGGGGCTGGGCTCTACAACGGCCCCGGCGGCAAGGTCGAGCCTGACGAATCGCCACGGGCGGCCGCCGTTCGTGAAGCCCGGGAGGAACTCCGGGTCGAGGTGCGTTCGCTCGAGAAGGTGGGCGAACTCAAGTTCGCGTTCGGCGGCGATCCCACCTTCTTCTGTCACGTGTTCCGATCCGCTGACTTCACCGGCCCGCCCCAGGAGACGGCTGAGGCCGTCCCGGCCTGGTTTTCCGTTCAGGAGATCCCCTACGGCGAGATGTGGGACGACGACCGCCACTGGTTGCCATTGCTGTTGGAGGGCCGAACGTTCCGCGGACTCGTGGCCTTCGACGCGGAGGGCGAGAACATGGAAACCTGCGACCTGGAGACCGGCGTCACCTTCGATCATCGGGACGCGAGAACGGCCTGAAGCCCCGCCTGGAACCGCACCTTCGCGGGCTTTAAGGCCGCACCTCGCAACCGACCGCCAATGAGCGGCGAGCAGGAACTGGGCATCACGGAATCGAAGGAACACAGTCCCGGCGAGTGGTACGCGGAGGTCGTGCGGAAGGCGGAGTTGGCCGATTACGCGCCCATGGGCGGCTTCATCATCACCCGGCCCCGCGGCTACGCGATCTGGGAGCGGTTACAGGACCATCTCGACGGCTGGTTCAAGGACACCGGCGTCGAGAACGCGTACTTTCCCTTGTTCATCCCCGAGTCGCTGCTGCAGCGGGAGAAGGACGTCCTCGAGGGGTTCGATCCAGAGGTGGCCTGGGTCACGCACGGGGGATACGACGAGCTGGAGGAGCGGCTGGCCGTCCGCCCGACCTCCGAGAGCATCATCGCCCCGTTCATGGCCAAGTGGATCCGGAGCCACCGGGACCTGCCGCTCCGCTTGAACCAGTGGAACAGCGTGGTCCGGTGGGAGGCTACGGAAACGAAGCCGTTCTTCCGGACGAAGGAGTTCCTCTGGCAGGAGGGCCATACCGCCCATGCGACCGAGAAAAGTGCCTGGCAGGAAACGATGCTCCGGCTCGACCAGTACGAGCGCCTCTACGAGGAGGTGCTGGCGATCCCCGTGCTGACGGGTCGAAAGCCCCCACACGACAAGTTCCCGGGGGCGGAGACCACCACGACCGTCGAGGCGCTGATGCCGGACGGCAAGTCGGTGCAAGGCGGGACGAGCCACTACCTCGGCACCACCTTCGCGGAGGCCTTCGACGTCACGTATATCGACGAGCAGGAGGCCGAGCGGACCGCTCATACGGCCTCCTGGGGCGTGTCCTGGCGGGCGATCGGGGCCCTCGTCATGACCCACTCCGACGACCAGGGACTGGTGCTCCCGCCGACGGTCGCCCCGACCCAGGTCGTGGTGGTTCCGATCTGGCAGGAGGCCACGCGCGAAACGGTCTTGGACCACGCTACTGAGGTCACCGACCGCCTCGAGGCGGCCGGATTCCGGGTGCAGCTCGACGACCGGGACGAGCGCAACCCCGGCTTCAAGTTCAACGAGTGGGAGCTCAAGGGCGTCCCGCTCCGGGTGGAAATCGGGCCGGACGAGGCCGAGGACGGGGCGGCGACGCTGGTTCATCGGCCGGACGGGGAACGCGCCGGCGTCGATGCTGCGGAGGTCGCGGAATCGGTCGATACCCATCTAGACAGGGTCTACGACAAACTGTATGAGAACGCGGCGGCGGTCCTGGAAGAGAACGTTCGGGAGGCGGGCTCCCGGGACGAGATCCTGGGCACGATCGGCCAACACGGGGGCTACGTTCGGGCGGCGTGGTGTGGCGACCCGGACTGCGAGGCCGACGTGAAGGAGGAGATCGCGGCCGAGATCGTGATGGTGCCCCTCTCGGAGGACGAGCCGCCGATCGAAGAGTCGTGTGCGATCTGCCGGGAGCCAGCGGTCGAGACGGCGTACTTCGCCCGGAACTACTGAGCCGCCGTCGGTCGGATTTCTGCCCGGCCAGTTGAGGCTATAGGGATGATCGCGGCTGTAAGATGACCTTATATTACCTTATTTGGGATTAGTGAACACTAATAATTACAGGGGAAGCCGTTTCAAGCGGCCTGCCTGCATCCATGGTATGACTCCTCCCACCGCCGGCAGCGCCAGCCCTGAGCTGCTCGGCGATCCTGCGGACGCCCAGGCGAACTGCGGTGTCGGCGTCGTCATGGACCTCGACGGCGGCCGGTCACACGAGGTCGTCGCTGATGGCTTCGAGCTCCTTCGCAACCTCGAGCACCGGGGCACGACGGGGGCCGATCCCGATACGGGCGACGGCGCCGGGATCCTCCTGCAAACCCCCCGCGAATACTACAACGCGATCGTGGACGCCGAGCTGCCGGACCAGTACGCGGTCGGGATGTTCTTCCTGCCCCAAGCTGAGGCCGCGGCGGCCGAGCTGCGGCAGAAAACCGAGAACGTCCTGCGGGAGCGGGACATCGAAGTGGTCCACTGGCGTCGGGTTAGAACGGTCAACGACTCGCTCGGCCCGACGGCGCTGGACTCAGAACCCGCGGTGTGGCAGTGTTTCCTGGCGCCGGACGGCCTCGATCTCGACGCGTTCGATCGGGCCCTGTACGTCGGCCGTCGGGCCCTGGAGACTGCAGTGGAGTCCTCGAGTATCGACGGCACCGAGCGGTTCTACGTCTGCTCGCTCGACCGCCAGACGGTCGTATACAAGGGCCTCCTGACCTCGAGCCAGCTCCCGGCGTATTACCCGGAGCTGCGGGACGACCGCGTTAGATCGAACTTCGTCATGGTCCACGCCAGGTTCTCGACGAACACCCTCGGCGCCTGGCACCTGGCGCACCCGTATCGCCATATCATCCACAACGGCGAGTTCAACACGATCCGTGGCAACATCAATTGGATGCGGGCCCGGGAAACGGATCTCGAACACGAGGCCTTCGGCGAGGACATCGAAGCGATCAAACCGGTCATCGCGGACGCAACACAGAGCGACACTGCCTCCGTCGATAACGCCCTCGAGCTCCTGATGGCTGGGGGCCGTCAGCTCCCACACGCCCTCAGGATGCTGATCCCGGAGGCCTGGCGCGCTCCCGAGAACCGGCTTGATGCCGATCGGGAGGCGTTCTACGACTACCACGCCTCGATCGTGGAACCGTGGGATGGCCCGGCCCTCGTTATCGGCACCGACGGCGAGCGGGTCGCCGCCGCGCTGGACCGGAACGGCCTCCGGCCGTGCCGCTACGAGCGCACCGCCGACAACCGATTGACGCTGGCGAGCGAGGCCGGAGCGCTCGAACGGGACGTTTCCACCGTCGAGGAACGGGGCCGGCTCCAGCCGGGGCAGCTGTTCGTGGCCGACCCCGCTGAGGGTCGGATCGTGCCCGATGACGAGGTCTTCGACGACCTCACCGATGAGCGCTACACCGATTGGACCGCCGAGCAGCAGGTGACCCTCGCGGATCTCGTCGACGTATCCGATGGCGACGAACCGGACGTCGCTGATCTGCGACGCCGCCAGGTCGCTCATGGAGTCACCCGGGACGAGCTCGAGAACCTGCTCGAGCCGATGGCGGCCGACGGTCAGGACCCGGTCGGCTCGATGGGCGATGACACGCCACTGTCGGTGCTCTCGCCCTACAACCGCGGCCTGGATTCCTATTTCAAACAACTGTTCGCCCAGGTGTCCAACCCGCCCATCGACAACTATCGGGAGTCGCTGGTGATGAGTCTCGAGACCCGGCTCGGCCACCAACGGAACCTGCTCGCCGAGACGCCGGACCATGCCAACCAGCTCGTGCTCGACTCCCCGGTGCTCACTGGCGCCGGCGCGGACGCGGTGAAATCGCTCTCGTCGGGCGGGCTGTCGGCAAGCGTACTGGACGCGACGTACGACCCGGACCGATCCTCGATGGCGGACGCCGTGGCCCGGCTCCGGGAGCGGGCGGATCAGGCGGACGCGGACGGCCACGACGTGATCGTGCTCTCGGACCGGGCGACCGGCCCTGACCGTGTGCCGATACCGGGCCTGCTCGCCACCGCCGCAGTCCATCATCACCTCGTGAGAAACGGCCGGCGGAACCACGTCGGGCTCGTGGTCGAAACCGGCGACGTCAGAACCGTCCACCAGCTCTGCACGCTCGTCGGCTTCGGCGCCGGGGCCGTTCACCCGTACCTGGCCTACGAGACGATCACGGACGTGATGGGGGGGTCCGACGCGGCCGAAACGACCGAGGCGATCGCGGCCTACCGGCGGGCCCTCGAGGAGGGTTTGCTCAAGGTGATGTCGAAGATGGGCATCTCGACCGTCGCTTCATATCAGGGCGCCCAGATATTCGAGGCTGTCGGGCTCGACCGGGACTTCGTGGCGGAGTACTTCACCGGAACGCCCAATCGGACCGGTGGCATCGGTCTCGAGGAGCTCGAAGCGGACCTGCTGGAACGCCACGAAGCGGGCTTCGCCGATGATCCTGAACTGGCTCACCAAGGGGAATTCGAGCACCGGTCGACGGGGATCCATCACCGGTGGAACCCGAAAACCGTCGGGACCCTCCAACAGGCGGTTCGCGGGGAGGATTACGAGCGGTACCGCGAGTTCGCGGCGCTGGTCAACGACCAAACCGAGACCCTCCAGACCCTTCGGGGCCTGCTCGAGTTCGATTCCGACCGGGAGCCGGTCCCGGTAGAGGAGGTCGAACCGATCGACTCGATCGTCGAGCGCTTCACGACGGCCTCGATGAGCCTCGGCTCGCTGTCTCCCGAAGCCCATGAGACGCTCTCGATCGCCATGAACCGGCTCGGGGCGAAGAGCGGCAGCGGCGAGGGTGGCGAACCGCCCGAACGCTTCGGGACGGATCGCGAATGCAACATCAAACAAGTCGCCTCTGGCCGGTTCGGCGTCACGGCGAGCTATCTCGCTGCCGCCGAGGAGCTGCAGATCAAGATGGCGCAGGGTTCGAAGCCCGGCGAAGGGGGACACCTCCCCGGTCACAAGGTCAACGAAATGATCGCCGAGGTCCGGCAGTCGGTACCCGGCGTCGGGCTCATCTCGCCGCCGCCCCAGCACGACATCTACTCCATCGAGGACCTCAAACAACTCATCTCCGACCTCAAGGCCGCCAACCCGGAGGGGGACGTCAACGTCAAGCTCGTCGCGGAGGACGGCGTCGGGATCATCGCGGCGGGGTGTGCCAAAGCCAATGCCGACGTCGTGCACATTTCGGGTCACTCGGGTGGAACGGGGGCGAGTCCGCGGACCTCGATCAAGAACGCCGGGGTGCCGTGGGAACTCGGCCTCGCCGAAGCCCAGCAGCTCCTCCGTGAGACGGGCCTACGTTCCCGCGTGCGGCTCTCGACCGATGGAGGTTTGATGACGGGCCGGGACGCGGCGATCGCCGCGTTACTGGGCGCGGAGGAGTTCGTGTTCGGGACGGCCGGGCTGGTCGCCGAGGGCTGCGTGATGGCCAGACAGTGCCACAAGAACACCTGCCCCGTCGGCGTGGCCACGCAGGATCCGGGCCTCAGGGACCGGTTCCAGGGGGAGCCCGAACACGTGATCAATTACTTCACGTTCATCGCCCGGGAGCTGCGCGAACTGATGGCGGAGCTGGGGGTCCGCTCGGTCGATGAAATGGTCGGGCGGGTCGAGATGCTCCGACAGCGTCCGGACGTGACGAACCCCAAGGCTCGCCGGGTGGATCTCTCGAACGTGCTGGCGGCTCCTGAGACTGATCACCCGCGGCGGAACACGACCACACAGGCCCACGAGCTCGATGACCGCCTGGACTGGTCCCTGATCGAGGAGGCCCAGCCCGCGATCACGGACGGTGAGGCGGTGTCGATCGAGCGTTCGATCACGAACATCGACCGCACGGTGGGCGCGACCCTGTCCAACCGGGTCGTGTCGGAACACGGCCCGGAGGGGTTGCCGGACGGGACGATCCGGGTTGCGTTCGACGGCATCGCCGGACAGTCCTTCGGCGCGTTTCTGGCCTCGGGAATCAGCTTCGAGCTCGAGGGGGCGGCCAACGACTACGTCGCGAAAGGCCTCTCGGGCGGGACCGTGATCGTGCGCACGCCGGAGGCGGCGGCGTTCGATCCGGCGGAAAACACCCTGATCGGCAACGTGGCGCTGTATGGCGCCACGGGGGGCGAGCTATATGTCAACGGCGTGGCCGGCGAACGGTTCGGGGTTCGAAACTCGGGCTCCCGGGCCGTCGTGGAGGGCGTTGGCGACCACGGCTGTGAATACATGACGGGGGGCATCGTGGCGGTCCTCGGCGAGACCGGCAAGAACTTCGCCGCCGGCATGTCGGGCGGCGTGGCTTACGTCCATGACCCCGATGACACCTTCGAGCGCCGGTGCAACCAGGAAATGGTCGATGTGGAGGATACGCTCGAGCCGCCCGATATGGCCGCACTGAAGCGGCTCGTGCAGAACCACGCGGCGTATACCGGTTCCGAGCGGGCGACCGCACTGTTGGCCGACTGGGACGCGGCCTGTGAGGACTTCGTGAAGGTCATGCCGGAAGCTTACGCCCGGGCGATCGGGGAACGACCGGGGGCCGATGCCCGTCGCGAGCTGCCGGCCCCGGCGGCTGGAGGCGGCCCAGCGACCGTCGAGGAGTCGGCCGACTGACCCCTCCTCGACATACTGAAACGGCTGTTTTCGTCTCCACAACCGCCTTTTGTACCCACAGCTAGCCGTGCCACATGCACCGTCGGACCTACCTCGGCCTCGGGGCCGGGTTGGCCGCGGGCCTCGCGGGATGCACGGCCAACGCCCTGCGGCGGCCGGACCTGATGGGCGAGCCCACCCCGATGCGGACCTGTCCGGCCATCGGCGACTTCGAGCGAACGGTCTGTCCGGCGGACGACGACCCGGTGGCCGTGACCAGATCGAGCCGGACCGTCTCCGGCGACACGTGGTCGCTCCTCGTTGGATTGACCAACCAGACGGAGCGAGGCCTCAGGGTTACGCCGTCCGGATGGTCGCTGCTCAGGCGTTCGGAGGACGGGTGGACGCCAGTGGTTCCGGCGGCCCGGGTGCAGGAATCCCGGACCCTTGAGCCGGGAGAGCGGTACGAGTGGCAGCTCACGGCCGGCTCGGAAGCGTTGTCCGATCCCGATCGGCGTGTCTATCTGGATCTCGCCCCCGGCGAGTACGCGTTCGTCGTGCCCGTGGGCACTGACCGTCGGTACGCGGCCCTCACCCCGTTCGACGTGCGTCACTGAGGCGGTCAGCCGTCACCGTTTTGGCGCGATCCCGCCATCGCCAAGCATGGCCCGAGCCCTCGTGATCGGCGGAACACGGTTCCTCGGCCGCCACACGGTCTCGGAACTCCTCGAGGCCGGCTACGACGTCACGACCTTCAACCGCGGCAACCATCCCGACCCTTTCACCGACGAGGATCGGGTGTCCTGGGTCGAGGGCGACCGCACCAACGACTCCGCCCTGGAGGCCGCGGCGGAGCGGGTGGATCCCTCGATCGTGATCGACGTCGTGGCCTATTACCCACGCGACGTCCGGGCGGCTACCACGATTTTCGCGGACGTTGACGCCTACGTTTACGTCTCCTCGGGCGCCGTGTATGCGGAAGAAACGGTACCGAAGCGCGAGGACGAGACGGAGTTGGTTCGCTGCGGTCCGGAGGAGGCCACCGACGATAGCATGGAGAGCTATGGCGCCCGCAAGGCCGAGGGCGACCGCGCGGTCTTCGCCGCCGCTCAAGAAGGCGTCCCTGCCATGAGCGTCCGTCCTTGCATCATCTATGGCCCCTACGACTACACCGAACGGGTCGATTACTGGCTCGCACGGATCGACACGTACGATCGGGTCCTCGTCCCGGGTGACGGCCAGCACCTCTGGCATCGGGTCTATGTCGAAGACGTGGCTCGGGCCCTCCGGGTCGTTGCCGAACACGGCGCTCCCGGCGAGGCGTACAACGTCGGCGACCGGCGGGTCCTGACCTTGGCAGACTGGATCGAACGGTCGGCCGACGTCATGGATCGTGACATCGAGGTCGTGACGGCGGGGCCCAGGGAACTGGCGGCCGGCGGGCTCGACCCGTCGACCTTCGTCCTGTATCGCGAGTACCCCCATATCCTTGAGACGGCCAAGCTGGCCCCGCTGGGGTGGGATTCCACCCCGATCGACGAAGCCTTGCGGTCGACGGTGGCCGAACACCGCGAGAGCGACCGGGACGGCGCCGAACACGACCCGGGCCGAGAGGCCGAGGAACAGGTCCTCGAGATCCTCGATACTCTCTGAAGCCGGCGGCCGGAGGGTAAAGAGTTTGACGCGGGCGGGCCAGAGGGCCGTCAGCGATGTTCGAGAAGTCGACGTGGATTCGGTTGCCGCGAAACGTCGTTGTGGGTCACGACGTGCTCGACGACGTGGTCGCGGTCGTCGACGATCTCCGCTTGGGCGATCGGGTCCTGGTGGTGACCAGCCCGACCCCCCGAGAGGTGGCTGGCGACCGGGTCGCGGCGGCCTTCGAGGCCGCGGGCTACGACTGCCGGACGGCCGAGATCGAGGAGGCCAGCTTCGAATCCGTGCAGGTGGTGGGCGAAGCCATCGAGGGCCACCAACCGGCGTTCCTCGTGGGTATCGGCGGCGGCAAGGCGATCGATGTCGCCAAGATGGCGGGCCACGAAGCCGGCCTCGGCTTCGTCTCGGTCCCGACTGCGGCCAGCCACGATGGCATCGTGAGCGGGCGGGGATCGATCCCCGAGGGCGACACTCGACACAGCGTCGCGTCGGCGCCGCCCTTAGCCGTCGTGGCGGACACCCGCGTGTTGGCCGACGCGCCGTGGGAGCTCACCACCGCCGGCTGCGCGGACATCATCTCGAACTACACCGCCGTCAAGGACTGGCGGTTGGCGAACCGGCTCCACGGCGTCGAGTACTCTGAGTACGCCGCGGCGCTTTCGGAGATGACGGCCGAGATGCTGGTTGACAACGCTGGCTCGATCCGCCCCGGCCTTGAGGAGTCGGCCTGGGTCGTGATCAAGGCGCTCGTCTCCTCCGGCGTGGCGATGTCGATCGCGGGCTCCTCCCGCCCGGCGAGCGGCGCGGAACACCTGTTCAGCCATCAGCTCGATCGGATCGCGCCCGGGGCGGCCTTGCACGGCCATCAGGTCGGCGTCGGGACGATCCTGATCGAGTACGTCCACACCGGCGAACACGGCGACTGGAGCGCGGTCCGGGCCGCGCTCGAGCAGCTCGGCGCGCCGACGACCGCTGATGAACTCGGCGTGAGTGCTGACGACGTGGTCGAGGCTCTCGCCACCGCTCACGCGATCCGGGACCGGTATACTATCCTCGGGGGCGGTATGAGCGAGTCGGCGGCCCGGACTGTCGCCGAGCGCACGGGCGTGATCTGATCCCCGGCGAGGGTTTATCGCGGAAGCCGCGGCCAAACCGGACCGGAGGTGACACCGATGCTCGGCGCGTCCATCTGCGTGAACCTCGGCGTGCTGCAGATCTGCTATCGGAACGGTCACTGGTGACCTCGCTGATTTCGTCGGAGTACCGCCACGCGTCCCAACTCTTGCCTGAACCCGTCCCGGCCCGCGGCGCTCCGGAACCGGCCTGATTCGGCCGCGGGCCCAACTACGTCGGCCTGACCGCGGCGAGATATTCGTAGAGGTCCCGCGGCGTCGGGTCCGCCCGATCCACGGTCACGTCGACCTCGTCGAGTTCGCCGTCCAGCTCGGAGACGACACTATCCGCCGGGAGGAACCCTCGGAGCTCGGATCCGCTGCCGTAGCAATGGCCACACCGCAACCGCGGGCGGATCGTCGAGACCGCCTCGTGGACGGCCCCCTCGAGTCGAACCACGGGCGGGAGCCCGGCCAGGAGCTGCTCCGGTCCATCGTCGGCGATCACCGCCCCGTCGTGGATGAAGACCAGCCGATCGCCGAGCCGGACGTCGAGGGGCGCATGGCTCGTCAGCACGACCGCGGCGCCCTCGTTGCGCCGTTCCCTGAGGACGCGATGCAGCGCGTGCATCGATCCCAAATCGAGCGCGGCGGTCGGTTCGTCGAGGAGGACCGCCGGAACGTCCGGGTCGAGGGCCACGGCTAACTCGACCTTGCGGCGCATGCCGGCGGAACAGTGCTTGAGGAGGGTGTCGGTGTCAGTCATGTCGAACCGGTCCAACAACGCCGACCAGTCACCGGTCGCCGCCGGATGCAAGGCGGCGTAGAAACGGGCGGTCTCCGGCCCGGTCAGCGCCGGCAACCCGACCGATCCCTGCAGCAGGAGGCTCGTCCGGCTTCCAGCCCGATGGGCCGGTCGCCCCTCGATGAGGGCGCGGCCCGCCGACGGGCGCAGCCCCCCGCCGAGACAGCACAACAGGACCGTCTTGCCGTCACCGTTAGGGCCCATGAGCACGGTGATCTCGCCGGGTTCGAAGGCGACGTCGATCCCTCGAAGCACCGGTTCGTCCCCGAACCGTTTCCGGAGGCCGGCCGCTTGTACCGGACTGGCCGCGTCGGTCACTCGCCCGCCTCGCCGCGATAGACGCCCCAGTCGATGACCAGCACTCCGAAACTGAACGCGGCCAGCCCGTACAGCGCGACCATCCCGACCGCCGGTGGACCGGCAGGGAGCGCCGGGGGTCCGAACGGGGCCGAGCTCGGGCCGGCGGGTGCCACGACGTGATGCAGCTGGAGGCGGGTGATCAGCGAGACCGGAACGACGTTGAGCAGCCACGGAGGTCCCGGAAAGAGGCCCGGGCTCACGCCGTTGAAGCCCGTTCCGAAGAAGGAGGCCAGCAGGACCGCTGTCGCCCCGGTCGTCGCGTATTCCGGCCGGGGAACGATCGCCGCGAGCGCGATGGCGATCACCACCCCGATCGCGGCGAACCCGACAACACCGAGGAGAACCACGGTCGGCGACCAGGCGTGCCGGAGGGTGAAGGCTGCGCCGTCGACGAAACCGATCGTCAGGAGCGCGACGTAGGAGCCGATCGACAGGCCGACGCCGGCAGTGAACCGGCCCGCGAGATCGGCCGCCGGCGAGAGCGGTAGCGAGCGGAACTTCCGGTAGCGCTTCGTGGCGATGTCGGCGGTGAAGGTGCTGATCACGCCGGTCAGCGCGACCGTGAACACGCCGAACAGCCCGAAACTGACGGCGAAGGCGGCCTTGGCGGTCGCCACCGCCTCCGTCGTCGGGCCACCCGTGACGAACAGCAGGTGGACGATCAACAGGTACCAGAACGCCGGCCACGCCACGATGAACAGCAGGCTCACCGGGCTGCGGGCGTACTGGCGCAGGTGACGGCGGGCGAAGGCCCTGGTCTGCGTGAGCCAGCGGCCCCACCGAGTCCACCAGCCATGGCAGTCGATGCGTGACCTCGATGCCCGTTGTCCACCCGACATCAGAGGTCCGCCCGGTTGAACAGAAGCAGGCCGATCAGCAAGGGGACGACGGCCCAGCCAAGCAGGGTTCCGACGGCGGCCCAGGGACTCAGGAACCAGGGAACCGAGCCGTCGACCCGATCCGCTAGCGATCGCGGTCCGCCGCTCGCCGCCTCCGCCCCCTCGCCCGACAGCCGGATGGTCCGTTCGACGTCCGGCAGGACAAGATCCGTGGCGGCCTGAAAGGCCGAGAACGGATGGAGGCGTTCGAGCAGGACGACCCATGGCGGCACAGTCGGGCCCGGTAGTGATCCCTCGAGGAGGTAATGTGCGCCGGCCGGCACGATTCCCCAGAAGAACTGGAAGAGCACGAACAGCGCCACCACGGCCATCGCCGCGATCCAGCGAGTCGGGCTCGCCGCCGAGAGCCCGACCGCCAGGCTGGTGGTCGCCACGGCCAACAACCCGAGCAACACCCCGAACCCGCCGAGGGCGGCTACGGGGAGCGAGCCATGGACGAGCCGCATCGCCAGTGCGATCGTGATGACGGCGCCGATTACGCCCCCGATGACGACCGCCGTGCGTCCCAGCGCGGCGCCGATGACCAAGCTCGCTCGATGTATCGGCAGCCCGAGCACCAGCCTGAGCTGTCCGCCGGACCGCGGTCCGGCCACAGCACTGTAGCCGGCGAGCAGTCCCGTCAACCCGATCACGAGCTGCATGGGCGCCACGAGGAACCGGACGGCCTGTTCCGTCGGCAGCGATCCCTCGATCGCGATGGCCGGCAGCAGCACGGCCGCGAGTCCCGTGACCGTACCGAGGCCGATGAGCGTCCAGAGCCCGCGGGAGCGCCGCTGTTCCCGGAGCTCCCGCCTGGCGACCGCAATCAGGCTCATCGTTCCCTCCGCCGCGTCACGGGATCATGATCCCGGACGGATGTCAGCCAGCGGTCGGGGCCGGTAGCAGCCGCGATCGTCGCGGCTAGAAGACAGACCGATGTCAACGGGGTGGCGCCGAGAGACGCCCCGCCACCCGTCAGCCAGATCGAAGCGAGCGGTAGCTCGTACTGAACGGCGGCCGGAACCAACTGGCGGGTGGTCGGCGCGGCGGCGACGAGCGTCCCGCCGAAGACCGTGTTCCAGCCGGCATGGAGCACGACTGCGTTCCAGACGCTCCGGGTCTTGACCACGACAGTTCCCAGCAACACGCCGGCCGATACCATCGAGGAGAGGACGAGGAGCAGTTCGATCGCGCCGGTCGCATGTCCCTGATGCAGCAAGGCGAACACGCCGGCGGTCGCGGCGACGGCCGTCCGGGAGCCCCATCGGGCCTCGAGCACCCGTAACAGGGCCCCGCGAAACGCGAGTTCCTCGAGCACGCCGGCGAACACCCCAGCAGCAAGACTCGCGATTAGCGCCCCGAGGGCGGCTTCGATGGTGGGGAGGCCCCCAACGAGCCGGGCGTCAAGCAGCCAGAGTTGAAGCCCGAGGATCGCGCTCGGGAGGCCCAGACCGACCAGGAGCCAGCCGAGGACTGATCGTGACGGGCGGTGGGCCAGGAACCACCGGGGCGGCGCGCCGCTCAGGCGCCGGGCGGCCTCGTAGATGACGACTACCACGACGAGCCCGATCCCCGCCCGGTGGAGGCGGCCATCGAGCGGCGAGTACGGGGCCGTCAGACCGGCGGCTTCGACCGCGACGACGATGGACAGCAGCGCCAGCAGGACGATGCCGGCGGCCAGGGACAGGACCTGCCAGGCGGGACGCGTTCCCAGCTGTTCGGCCAGCGGATCGGCGGTAACTGACACGTCTGCACTCTTCTGCCCGCGTACCGGTATTTGAAAGCTCGCCCGCTTCAGACGTGCTCGTCGAGAAACGACGCGATGGCCGAGTACGCCTCGATCCGGTTCTCCAGCTTGGAGAACCCGTGGCCCTCGTCCTCGAAGAAGAGTGATTCGACGGGCACGCCCACGGCGGATGCCCGATCGACGATCTGCCGCGCCTCGCCGACCGGCACCCGCGGGTCGTTCTCGCCGTGGGCGACGAAGAGCGGCGCCTCCAGCCGCTCGATCTGGTTGATCGGACTGATCGACTCGAGGAACTCCCGGTCGTCGTCCAAGCTGCCGTATTCGGCCTCCCGAAGCTCCCGCCGCCAGTCGCCGGTGTTCTCGAGAAACGTGACGAAGTTCGCGATGCCGACGATGTCGACGCCCGCCGCCCACAGGTCGGGATACTCCGTCAGGGCCGCGAGGACCATGAACCCGCCATAGGACCCACCCAGGGCGACGACGCGGTCCGGATCGGGAACCGGTTGTGCTTCGAGCCACTCGACCGCCGCGCGGAGATCCCGGACGGAGTCCATTCGCTGCTCCACGTCATCGAGATGCGTGTAGGTCCGACCGTAGCCAGCCGAGCCTCGGACGTTGGGTTCGAAAACCGCGTAACCGTGGCCGACGAAGTACTGCGCGAGGGCGTGAAACGAGGGACGGCGCTGGCTTTCGGGGCCCCCATGGATGTCCATGATAACCGGTGTCTCCCCGGGCGTTGTATCCTCGGGGACGGTGTAGAACCCGGGGATCTCACGCCCGTCGAAGGATTCGTAGCGGACGAGTTGGGGGTCGCCGAACGAATCGGTGGGGATCCCCGCAGTCGCCGCATCGGTCCACCGTGTGGCGGCCCCGCTGGTGACTTCGACGACGTAGACGTTGGGGTTCTGCGTGCGCCCGGACACGGTGACCGCGAACCGGTCGCCGTCCGGGCCGAAGTCGACCGCGCTGAGGACGCCTGGGCCGAGGGACGGCTCGGCGAGCGTACGGTAGCTGGTCGGCCCCGTCAGCTCGCCGACGGTGAGTTCCGTGTAGCCGTCGACGTTCCGGCCCATCACGAACCGCCCCGTGTCCTCGTGGACTTCGACGCCATCGACGTTCCACTTCCCACCGTTCTCGACCACCTCGATGCCCCCGGTCGAGAGATCGAGGCGAACCAGCGAGAGCGTGTCACGGTCACGATCAGTCACGAGGTACAGCCCGTCGCCCTCCGGGCCCCAGTTCGGGGCGGCGTATCGGACCGCGCCGTCGTCGTCCGTGAGCTGCCGGGCCGTCCCTGAGGCCAGCTCGAGGAGGTGGAGGTCGTGGTCGAAGCTCGCTCGCGCCTCGTGGAGCAGGAGCCGCTCGTCGTCCGGACCCCAGCCGGCGATCGTGTACCACCCGTCGCCTTCCCAGACCAGCTCGGCCGCGTCCGGTTCGCCGTCGCGATCCTGGATGAAAACGTCGAAGACCGACTCCTCCCGGCGGTTCGCGGCGAACGCGATCCGATCACCGTCGTGGTCCCAGCCGCCCCAGCGGTGCTTCGCGGCTGGCGTGGCGGTCAACGGGTCGATCGACGATCCGTCGCCCGCCAGCCGGTAGAGCTGCACTCGCTCGTTCCCGCCCCGATCCATCCCGAAGACCAGCTCGGGTCTCGTGGGCGACCATTCCGCGAACGTGACGCGTTCGTCGTAGAAGGTCAGCTGGTCGGGCCAGGCTTGGGGTTCCTCGAGGGACCAGACCTGATCAGTGCCCGTGGTATCGATGAGGAACGCGACCCGCTCTCCCGCCGGCCCGATCGAGGGGTCGCCGGCGCCCCGGATGTTGAGGTAGCGCTCGATCTCGTAACCAGCCATGTGCCCATCGAACGGCAGCCGGCCCATAAGCCGTTGTCGGGCCGGCCGGAAGCCCAGCCATTCTTAGCACCCCGCTGCGTGGCGGGGCGCATGCGCGTCGCCGTCGTCGGCGTTGGCCCGCGACCCTCCCTCGATCCGGATGGGGCCGACCGCCTCGATTGGCTCGCGACGGCATTGGCCGACCGGGGCCATACGGTTACCCGGTTCGGTCCCGCGTGGTGGGTGGATCGGCCCTCCAGCGTCGAAGCGTCGGCGGTGAACTTCCGCATCCTCGCGACTGATCCTGCGCCCCGCCCACGGCAGTTGGCCGCTCGACTCCCGGCCGCGCTCCGGGAGTTCGACCCGGACGTGATCCACACGAACCACACGACGCCGCTGGTCGTGGCTGCCGCGGCGGCGACGGCCGCCCTCCGCGGCGTCCCGCTCGCGGTCGACTGGTACGACGTACAGCCGTCGACGGGCTGGCCCGAGCGGCTCCGCCGGCTCGCCGTGCTCGCTCCGGACCTGGTGGTGCCGCCGTCGCGACTTGTGCAGACCGCACTCCGCGAGGTCGGGCGAGCGACAGCCGGGGTGCCCGTCATCCCGTCGCCCATCGACATGGACGCCATCAGGGCGGTCGATCCGGACCCGCAGGCCGACCTGGTGTATTCCCGCCGGCTCGACGCCGGATCGAACCTCGAGAGTCTCCTGCTTTCCCTGGCGGAGTTCAGGGAGCTCGATTGGGAGGTGGCGGTGGTGGGTGACGGCCCGGATCGGGACCGGTACGAGTCCCAGGCGGAGGAACTCCGGATCGCCGACCGAGTGCGGTTCCTCGGGGACCAGCCGTTGAACCGCCGCCTCGCGCTCCTCCGTGGCGCCCATGCCTACGCCCACACGGCCCAGGAGACGCCGTTCGCCGTTGAACTCCTGCGCGCGCTCGCGTGTGGCTGTGTCGGGATCGTCGAGTACCACGCCAATTCGGCCGCCCACGAGCTCATCGAACAGCGCGACCGGGGGCTCCGGGTCACCGAGGAAGAGGGGCTTGCCGCTGCGATCCGCGCAGCCACGGAGTTCGAGCAGCGGACCCTCGACGAGAGGTATGCGGCGTACGACGTCGCCAACGTCCTCGACCGATACCTCGACGCTTACGGCGACGTCGGGGCCGGCGCGTAGCCGTGCCCGCGAACCGATCTACTCAAAGGCGGTGTCCTCGCCAGTGGCAGCGGCAACGGTGCGGACGGCGGCCAAGTTCTCCGGCACGTCGTGTACCCGGATGATGTCCGCGCCCCGCATGGCAGCGAGCGCGGTCGCCGCCACCGTCGCGTCCGACCGGTCGTCGGGACTGTAGCCGAGGGCCTCGAACATCGATTTGTGGGAATGCCCGACCATCACCGGACAGCCGAGGGCCTGGAGCTCGTCGACCCGGTCGAGCAGCGTGAAGTTCTCCGCGGCCGTCTTGCCGAAGCCGAGCCCGGGATCGACGACGATCTGGGAGCGATCGAGGCCGGCCCGTTCCGCGAGCAACACGCGTTCGGACAGGGCGTCAACGACGTCCCCGACCACGTCGTCGTATTCGGGCGTCCGATCCGGGTCCACCGGGGTATCGATGCTGTGCATGACGACCAGCGGGACGTCGTGCTCGGCGGCCACGAACCGCATCGCCGGGTCCCCCAGCCCCGAGACGTCGTTGATCAGGTCGGCGCCGGCTTCGAGGGCCGCCTCGGCGACGGAGGCCCGGCGGGTATCTACTGAGATCAGCGGGTCGACCGACGCCAGCGACTCGATGACCGGGACCACCCGGTCCCGTTCGGTGGCTGGACTCACCGGGTCGGCCCCCGGTCGGGTACTCTCGCCACCGATGTCGATGATATCCGCCCCGGCGGCCGCCATCCGCTCACCTCCATTGACCGCGTCCTGCTGATCGCCGAACCGACCGCCGTCATGGAAGGAATCGGGCGTCACGTTGACGATGCCCATGACGGCTGTTCCTTCGGTCCACGGGTACTCGCTGGCTCCGGCCTCGGGACCGGCCAGTGAGGCCGACAGGCTGTCCGCGACCGACGCGAGGCCGTCGGGGCGGGAGGCGAGGTCCTCGAGGGCCGCGTCGAACTGGGACTGGGTCCCCATGAGCACCACGTCGACGTATTCGGCCGACTGGGTCGACACGGCGGAGACCGCACACTCCCCGCCCGCCCGCAGCATCGCTTCCCGCAGCCCCACGGCCTGCCTGGGGAGGACGCGGGTCGAGACGACCCGGTGGTGAGCTTCGCGACCGAGCGATCGGGTCGAGGTCGGCGCCACGTGGGCCCGCTCGAGCACGTCGCGCCCGGCTGCAACGGACTCCACCCGTTTCTCGGTCTCCGTTCGGCTCCAGCGACGCCGGGCTTCGGCGACTACATAGAGAGACCCAGTAACCAGCACGCACGTCTCCGGGCCGGCGTCGGCGATCGCCGCCTCGACCGCGTCCTCGACAGCGGGTTCGCTCTCCACGGTATCGATCCCGGCATCGCGGAACGCCCGCGTCAGTACCGCCTGATCCGCCGCGCGGTCGGTGGCCGGTTCACAGGTGATGACCCGGTCCGGCCCAGGGAGTCCCTCGACCATCGACGGATGGTCTTTGTCGTGCATCGCGCCGAACACGACGGTGAGCTCGCCGTACTCGAACTCCTGCAGCGTCCGGGCGAGCTCGGCGATCGCCGCCGGGTTGTGGGCGCCGTCCAGGACGATCAGCGGCTCCCGGCCCATCAGCTCGAACCGGCCGGGCCAGTGGGCACTCCGGAGTCCCCGAGCCATGGTGTCCTCGTCCACGTCGTGGAGCGCCCGGACGATGGCCGCCGCCACCCCGGCGTTTCTGGCCTGATGGCGGCCGACCAGGCTGATCGGCGTCCGGACGGCCCAGTCAGGGCCTTCGATGGCGACTCGGGCCTCGCCGGTCTCGGTCAGGCCCCCGTACTCGACGACCACCGACGGGTCGCTGTCGTCCTCCGAATCGCCGACGACCGTCACCATATCAGCGACCGATCGGACCGCCGCCAACGCCTCCCCGGTCGTGGCGGTGACGAGCGGCCCGTCGTCCGGAGCGACCTGGGCCTTGTCCCGCGCGATCTCTTCGACAGTATCGCCGAGTAACTCGGTGTGTTCGAGGGAGACGGCCGTGACGGCGCTGACGGCCGGATCGACCACGCTCGTCGCGTCGTAGCGACCGCCGATGCCGACCTCGAGGACCCCCACGTCGACGTCCTGCCGACCGAAGTGCCAGAGCGCCATCGTCGTGAGCACCTCGAAGAACGTCGCTCCGTCCTCCTCGGCGGCCCGCTGGGAGACCAAGGGCTGGATCTCCTCGACGAACCGACTGACCGCCTGTTTCGACATCGGCCGGCCGTCGATCGTGACCTGGTCCCGCAGGTCGTCGAGATGGGGCGAGGTGAAGAGCCCGACCTTGAGGCCCGCCTCCCGCAGCACGGTTTCGACCATCTTCGCCGTGCTGCCTTTCCCGTTGGATCCAGCGATCTGTACGTACGTCGGCCCCGTGTGTGGGGTCCCGAGGTCGGCGAGCAGCCGCGCCGTCGACTCCGTCCCGGGTTTCATCCGGAACCGGCGGAGGTCGAAGAGGAAGCTCGCCGCCTCGTGGTACTCCATATGCGGGCTCGAACTAACGGGGCCCGCTTAGGCCTATCGAACCGCCGCCTTTCACGCTCGGCTCACCCGTGCCTGAAGGCCCGTCGCCCGGTGAACGCCATGGAGATTCCCCGTGCGTCGCAGGCCTCGATCACGGCATCGTCGTTGACTGACCCGCCCGGCTGGACCACGGCCCGGATCCCCGCTTCGGCGGCGGCCTCGATCCCGTCCGGGAAGGGGAAGAAGGCGTCCGAAGCCATGACCGCCCCGTCCGGATTTTTGCCGACGGCCTGTTCGCGGGCCTTCCGCGTGGCGAGGCGCACGGCATCGATCCGGGACACCTGGCCCATTCCGATGCCGACCGTTTCGGTCTCCGTCGCGAGGACGATCGCGTTGGACTTGACGTGTTTCACGACTGGCCAGGCGAACGCCATCGTCTCGAGCTCGGTGGCGGATGGCGCGCGATCGGTCTGGCTCTCGAGGTCCGCCGTCGCGAGCTCTTGATCGTCTCGCTCCTGGACGAGCCGGCCGCCGGCGATCGACCGATCGCTGAAGGTGGCCGGGGACCCCGGTTCGGGGATTGACTCGTCCACAGCGAGGATTCGCAGGTCATCACGCTCTAGCAAGACCTCGAGCGCCCTGTCGGTGTAGCCGGGTGCGATGATAACCTCCTTGAAGGAATCGCCGATCCGTTCAGCCGCGGTTCGATCGACCCGCCGGTTCAGGGCAACGATGCCGCCGAAGGCGCTCATCTCGTCGGTGCGGAGCGCGCGAGCATAGGCCTCGGCGACCGTGTCGGCCACGGCACAGCCCGTCGGGTTGGCGTGTTTGATGACCGCGGCCGCCGGCCGATCGAACTCGCGGATCAGTCCAAGGGCGGCGTCGGCGTCGTTGTAATTGTTATACGAGAGGGGCTTGGCCTCGGGATTGAGCTCTTCCGCTCCGATGACGGTCGGTTCAATGGCGGCCCGGTCAGTGTAAACGGCCGCCGCCTGATGGGGGTTCTCCCCGTAGCGGAGCTGTTCGACGCGGTCGCCGCTCGGGAGGTGCCATTGGGGCAAAGAATCGGCCTCAGCGCCGCCCGAGCCGGTCGTGTTTGGCTCGTTCTCCTGTTCAGCATCGGTCTGCGCGATCTGTTCGACGGCCCGCGGATACGCTCGGAACGCCCCCTGCCGAAGGACCCGGTCGGCCAACCCCTCAGTGTCGGCCCCGGAAACGGGCACGGGTTCCTGGGCCAGAATGCGACCGGCCTCGCCCCCGCCGGCCCGTTCGTCCCGGCTGGCGATAGCGGTCACCGTACACCCAGTCACCGCCACGCCGGCGTCGAGAGCGGCCCTGATCGGGTCGGGGCCGGAAAAAGCCGGGAGGAGGGCGTCGTGGCGGTCCAGAGTCGGTGGCAGCCCCTCGATGTCCGCGTCGGTCAGGGGTCCGCCGTAGCCGTCGAGACAGACCAGATCGATCGGAGTGTCGGCGAGCTGGTCCGCCAAGCGTTCGGCAGGCGAAGACCCGTCCGCTTCGGTCGGCAAGAGAGCGGTTTCGATGTCGCGATCCTCCGCCCACTCCAGGATCGGAGCGTCCGCATCGTCACTGACGACGACCCCGAGCTGCGCCCCGGCCGGGCGGCGACGATGGAGGTGGCGCAGGACCGGTCCGCGGTCGCTGGCCACGCCCGCCAAGTGCATGCTCCGCCTCCCGGCCCGGCCACCAAATGGCTACTGGTCGTCGCGGTTGTAACTGCGCAGCGGGCCGAGCCCGGCCGGCTCCGGTACCCTTTTCGTTCGGCCGACGGCAGCATCACGGGGATGACCGACCCCCTGGACGCCGTCTCGCCGCTGGATGGCCGCTACGCGGACCGGACCGCGCCGCTGCAGCCATACACCAGCGAAGCGGCGTTGATGCGGGCCCGGGTTCGGATCGAGGTGGAGTACCTGTTGGCCCTGGCCGACGCCGAAGGGGTGCCGCTGACGATGACGGCTGAGGAGGTCGATCGCTGCCGGTCCGTAATCACGGCGTTCGATGCCGATGACGCCCGGCTGATCAAACAGATCGAGACCGAGGGTTTCGGCGAGTGGCCGGCGACGAATCACGACGTCAAGGCCGTCGAATACTTCCTCCGGGTTCGGCTCGACGACCTCGAGCACGCCCATCCGTGGATCCATTTCGGGCTCACCAGCGAGGACGTCACCAATCTGGCCCATCGGCTGTTGGTACGGGAGGCCGTCGACGAGGTGCTGGCGCCCCGCCTCGAATCGGTGCGGGAACGGCTCGTAGCCCTGGCGCGGGAGCACCGGTCGACGCCGATGCTGGCCCGGACCCACGGCCAGCCGGCCACCCCCACAACCTTCGGCAAGGAACTCGCCGTCTTCGCGGCCCGTCTGGATGCGGGCCTCGATCGTCTCGCGGCAGCGACCGGCAACCTGTCAGGGAAAATCGCGGGGGCCACCGGTACGTATGGAGCCCACGTGGCCGCGCTGCCGGCGGTCGACTGGCCGGCCTTCAGTAAGGAGTTCGTCGAATCGCTCGGCTTCCGCCACCAGCCATTGGCCACCCAGGTCAATCCCGGTGATGACCTGGCCGCCGTCTTCGACGCACTGCGTGGGCTCAATCGAGCCTTGACGGACCTCGATCGGGATTGCTGGCAGTACGTCGCGATGGGCTACCTGCGCCAGCGGGGCGGCGAGGACGAGACCGGCTCTTCGACGATGCCCCACAAGGTCAACCCGATCGACTTCGAGAACGCCGAGGGTAACCTCGGGAAGGCCACGGCCGATCTCGATCACCTCGGGGCCACGGTGACCACCTCACGACTCCAGCGGGACCTCTCCGATTCGACGGTCAAGCGCACGATCGGGACCGCCCTCGCCCATTGTCTGCTCGGCTACGAGAAGACGCTCGAGGGGCTCGAGGCCATCGCACCCGATACGGCGGCGATGCGGGCGGACCTCGAGGCCCACCCGGAGGTACTGGCCGAGGCCGTCCAAACGGTGCTTCGCCGGGAGGGCGATCCCGATGCGTACGAACGAGTGAAAGCGCTCACGCGGGGCCAGGATGTCACGCTCGACTCGCTCCGAGCGGCGATCGAGGAGCTCGAAACGGATTCGGCAGTGAAAGCCGAGCTCAAGTCGCTGCAGCCGGCTGATTACGTCGGCCTCGCGGCCGAACTCGTCGACGAGTTAGAGTGACCGCACGGCCGGCGTGAGATCACGCCAGTAGCTGAAGGCCCAATACCCGACACCGGTGCCGATGAGTCCGGCCGCGATGAGGTAGAGGCCGCTGCTCGAGACCAACACGTTCTCCGGGTAGAGGACCGCGTAGCGAAGCCCTTCGACCCCCAAAGCGAGGAACACGAAGGCCCCGCCGGCCACAGCCAGAGCCACGAGGAGGACCTTCCGCCCGTCGCGCCGCGGGCCGTCCAGGCTGAGGATTCCAGCGACGAACGCCAGCGACGTGCCGAGGACGTAGTACGGGACCCGGAGGGTGATGTCGACGGCGTGGCCGGAGGCGATGGCGACCACGCCTACGAAGGCCAACGTCAGCACCGAGGTGCAGGCGGTGACCAGCAGCCCCAGCCGGCCGTAGACCGCGAGGTCCGGGTCCGGTCGCGCCGACTCTGAACTGGGCTGTCGATACCTGACCATAGCCGGCGAATCCATCCCGAGCGGCATAAGCGCACCTCCGTTGTCTGACAGCCGGCATGCGGTTTTGACTGGTGAGTAGCCCGTGGTCGGTGGGCGACCCGACCAGCTGCTTTCAGACCTCGTCCTCGACCCGAGTCACGTCCGCGAGCGTCTCACGCCGCCGGACGGTCCGGGCTCCATCGTCCGTCAAGGCGACTTCGGCCGGGCGGGGTTGGGAGTGGAACTGGTTCGCGAGCTCGTAGCCATACGCCCCCGCATTGCCGATCGCCAGGAGATCGCCCCGTTCCGGGGCGGCGATCGGTCGATCGGTGCAGAACACGTCGGCGCTGGTACAGCAGGGCCCGCCGACCGACGCCGGTACGGGATCTCGATCGGGGGCACTGATGTTCCGGATGGGGTGGTAGGCATCGAACATCGCCGGGCGGAGCAGCGTCGCCAGCGAGGCATCCACGCCGACGACCGTGGTCTCGGGCGTCGGCTTGACCGTGTTGACCCGGGTGAGGATGATCTCGGCGTCGGCGGCGACGTAGCGGCCGGGTTCGAGCTCCAGCCGCGCGTCGAGCTGCCCGACGGCCTCCCGGACCGCCCCGGCCACCGCGTGGATGTCGAGCGGCGGCTGATCCTCGCGGTATGGGACCCCGAAGCCGCCGCCGATGTCGACGAACTCGAGGCCGCCCGTCCGCCGTGACAGGTCAGCGAGCCGTTCGATGGCGCGGTAGTGGTCCGCCAGGTCCTCCTGCAGGACGCCGCTCCCGACGTGAGCATGGAGGCCGACGAGTTCGAAGCGCTCGCGGAGGTCCGTAGCCGTTTCGACCACCGCGTCGGCCTGGATGCCGAACTTGGCGTCGCGGCCAGTAGCGACCTTCTCGTGGTGACCGGTCCCGATCCCGGGATTGACGCGGATCGCGATCCGGCCGTCGTATCCCCTCGCTTCGAGCCGGTCGAAGGTGTCCATCGCGCCGGCCGTGATCGTCAGTCCAGGGTGGTCATCGGCCAGCGACACGGCGTAATTCAGGTCCTCCGCCGGCGGATTGACCGCCGTGTATCGGAGCGAGCTCGGGTCCGCACCGGCCGCGATGGCCCGCTCGAGCTCGCCACGGGCGGCACACTCGATGTCGCCGCCAGCATCGAGTACGGTTTCCAGCACCGACCGCCCGGCGTGGGCCTTGGCCGCGTACATGACGCGGGCCTGCGGGAAGGCCTCGTCGAAGCGGCGATAGTTCGCGCGGATCCGCTCCGGGTCGAGCACGTACAGCGGGGTCCCGTGGTCACCGGCCAGTGTGTCGAGGCGGTCGTGTGGCCAGTCCGCCAGCCGCCGCACGGCCGGCCCCCAAGCCTCCCGCCTGGCCGCACTCATTCCCGCAGCGCCTCCTCGCGGGCGGTGGCCTCCAGGGTCTCGGCCTCGAGGTCGGTCGCGACGACGGCCGGCTTGTACGCCCCGCCGTCGAAGAGCTCCTCGTCGCCGATGCTCGATTCGACGAACCGGGTGAAGGCCCGCCGTTCCGGCGGGAGGCGGCCGTAGACGATCTCCTCCTCCACCAGATCGTACACGGGGATCCGCGGGGTGAGGAGGGTGTTCTCGCCGACCACCGATCCGGCGCCGACCACGAACCCCGAGGTGACCCGGCACCCGGCGCCGAGCGACGCCTCGTCCTCGATCACTACCGGCGTGTCCTCGACCGGTTCGAGCACGCCACCGACGAGCGTGTTGGCGCCCAGTTTGACGTCGGCCCCGATCTGGGCGCACGAACCGACCGTATCACAGGAGTCCACGAGGGTGCCGTCGCCGACGTACGCGCCGATATTGACGAAACTGGGGCTCATCATGATGGCGTCCGCCCCGACGTACGCCCCGCGGCGGATCACGGTCCCATCCGGCGTATTGCGGCTGCCGCGTTCGCCGATCGACCCCGTGTCAGCGAGCGGGAGGACGTCGTGGTAGGTGACGTCACCGTAGCGCCGGGCTTGGGTCCGCCGCAGGCCGAAGTTGAGGAGGATGCCGTGTTTGACCCAGGCGTTGGCCGTCCACGTTCCGTCCCCGGTCGGCTCGGCTGCGCGGACCTCGCCGGCCTGGAGCGCGTCCAGGAAGCGGTCGAGGGTCGCGAGGTCGTCCGCGTCCGTGCATTCGGCACCGAGTTCGTCATCTTCGTAAGCCGCCCAGAGGGCCTCGATGTCGCTGGCCAGGCTCATGCGCCCTCCTCCAGCGCGTCCCTAAAGGAGTAGATACCCGGCCGCTGTCCCGCGAGCCAGACGGCCGCGTCGATGGCACCGGCGGCAAACACCCGGCGGCTCTCGGCCCGATGGGTCAGCGTGAGCACCTCGTCGTTGTCGGCCAGCAGTACCTCGTGTTCGCCATGGATGCCCCCGGCCCGACGGGCGTGAACGCCGATCTCGCCGGCTTCCCGCGGTTGGTCGCCGTTGCGCCCGTGGACCCTGGGCGAGTCGTCGCGCGTGTCATCGATCGCGTCGAGGAGCGTTTTCGCGGTCCCGCTTGGCGCGTCGCGTTTGCGGTTGTGGTGGGTCTCGGTTACCTCGATGTCGTACTCCGGAAGGGCGTCCACCGCCGTGCGGACCGCCTGGCGGAGCGCCTGGACCCCCCGCGAGAAGTTCGACGCGATCAGGACGGGGACGTTCTCGGCGGCGGCCTCGTGGGACTGCCGTTGGGCCTCGTCGAAACCGGTCGTCCCCACGACGGCTGGCACGGCTTCGGCCGCCGCCTGCTGCACGATCTCGACCGAGGCCTCCGGGGTGGTGAAGTCGATCAGGACGTTCGGCCGCTGCTCGTCTAGCAGATCGGCCAGCTCCCGGGGCCGGTAGACTCGGACACCGTCGATCCGGCCGGCCTCGGGGTCCCGACCGATCCCGAACGCGACGGTGACGTCGTCGCGTTCGACGGCGAGTTCGGTTACGGCCCCGCCCATCTGGCCCGTCGCCCCGGCGACCGCGACGTTCATGCCGTGACGTTCTCGGACCGGTACGGTTCGAGCTCGGCCGCGAGCTCGTCGCGGTTCGACTCGTCCAGGCGGGTCAGCGGCGGCCGCACGTGCGGCGGCCGGTCGTAGAGACGGTGGACGGCCTCCTTCACCGGGATGGGGTTCGTCTCCATGAACATCGCCCGGAACAACGGTCCGAGCTCGTGGTGGAGCTCCCGAGCTCGCCCGTAGTCGCCATCCAGCGCCGAATGGACGAGCTCCACGTGGGGCTCGGGAACGACGTTCGCGGACACGCTGATCACCCCGCTGCCCCCGGTGGCCAGGATGGGGTAGGTCATGCCGTCGTCGCCGGAAAGCACGCTGAATTCATCCTCGCGTGTTCGTTCGATGACCTGGGAGATCCGGCCCATATCTCCGCTGGCGGCCTTGTAGCCGGTCACGTTCGCGTGGCTCGCCAGCGACACGGCGGTGTCGATCTCGATGTCCCGACCCGTTCTGGACGGCACGTTGTACAGGATGACGTCGATGTCGACGGCGTCAGCGATCCGGCGGTAGTGGTTCTCCATGCCGGCGGGCTCGGGCTTGTTGTAGTACGGCGAGAGGTGGAGCAGCGCGTCGGCACCGGCGGCTTCCGCACGCTCGGAGAGCGAGACCGCCTCGCGGGTCGAATTGCTGCCCGCGCCCGCGATGACGGGGACGTCGACCTCGTCGATGACGGTGTCGACGACCTCGATGTGTTCGTCGTGGGTGAGCGTCGCCGCCTCGCCGGTCGACCCGGCGGGGACGAGCCCGTCGACGCCGGCGTCCGCCAGTCGGCGCGCTTCGGCCCGGAGCGATTCGTGGTCGATACTGCCGTCCTCGTGGAACGGCGTCGTCATGGCCGGGTAGACCCCGGCGAACGGTTGGTCTGTCATGTTGCATCTGATCGGTGGTGGAAACGGTCGCGAGCGGTGCCGGGCCGGGGGGAGCCCGCGACGGGGTCGCTACGCCCGCCGAGAGCCGGTTTCAGGCCCGTTTCTCGCCCGAGAAGGAGCGCGCCGCGGGGCCGCGGCTGTCGGTCCGGGACCGACCGGCCGGGTCCACAGCGCGAGGCATGGGCGAGGCGTGTTCACGGACGCACTTAGCGGTTCCGTCTCTGGGGGAAGCAGAAGCGTGAACACCTTGGTTCTGGGCCCCAGCAGCCATCCACATGTCTACTGCTCATCCCGCCCAGCGGGTCGGGATCCTGGTCGACGCCCAAAACCTCTATCACACCGCTCAGAGCTTGCATACCCGCAACATCGACTACACGTCACTGCTGGAACAGGCCGTCGGCGGTCGGTCGTTGGTCCGCGCGATCGCCTATGTCATCAAGGCGGACAACCCGGACGAGGAGAAGTTCTTCGAGGCGCTCGACTCGATCGGTTTCGAGGCCAAGATCAAGCCGATCCGGACCTACGCTGACGGGACGAAGAAGGCCGATTGGGACGTCGGGATGAGCCTCGACGCGGTGACGCTCGCGAACCACGTCGACGTCATCGTGCTCTGTACGGGGGACGGCGACTTCGTGCGCCTCTGCTCGCACCTCCGACACGAGGGGGTCCGGGTCGAAGTGCTCGCGTTCGGTGAATCGACCGCCGAGGACCTAGTGGCGTCCGCTGACGAGTTCCGTGACCTCTCCGAGGACACCGAGACGTTCCTCCTTTGATATCGGCCGGAAGGGAGGTACTGCGAAGCACCCGGGCCGATCGTTGATCGATGGCCGGTTGACGCAAACGGGTCTCCCGATGTGGGGGGTGGGGCGACACGCTTTTGCCCGCCGCCGGGACAGCGGCGGCCATGGCTGACCGGGGGCCTGATGTCGCGGGGTTGCGGACCGTCGCGGACTACCAGTTCGGCCGCGGGGCCGGCCAAGCGATCGTTCCGACGGACGAACCGCTCGACGTGGAACGGTCCAAGACCGGGCGCCCCCGTCAGCTCCGGATCGATGAGGGCCGGCTCGCGAGCTACAATACCGACGGCCGGCTCTCGCTGGGAGTGGCCGGGGGCCGGCGGTTACAGGCGGCCCTCGATCCGCCCGAGTGTCGCGTCACGGTGGGCGAGGAATCCGAGCCGTTCGTGCTTGACGGCAAGAACGCGTTCGCGAAGTTCGTGACTGCCGTCGACGATTCGATCCGCCCCGGCGACGAGGTCCTCGTCGTCCGTGAGGACGATCGGCTGCTCGGGGTCGGGCGGGCCGAACTTTCCGCGGCGGCCATGCGGACGTTCGAGACCGGCATGGCGGTGATGGTACGAGAGGGGGCGGGGGACGCCTAGCTCCTCGGCTCGCTGGTGGGAGAGCGGGAACGGGCGGTTGGCCGCCGAACGCCATCCTTTTCTCGCGCCGAACCGACGATTTCCGCATGTTTGGTGGCGGTGGCGGACTGAACCCGCGCAAGATGCAGAAGATGATGGAGCAGATGGGGATCGACGTGACGGAACTCGACGTGTCGTCGGCCGTCCTACAGCTAGACGACGGGACGGAGCTCGTCTTCGACAGTCCCGACGTCACCCGAATGGACGCTCGTGGGCAGGAGACCTATCAGGTCGTCGGGTCGCCCGAGGAGCGCGAGGGCGCGGACCCGGCCGGCGGCGAAGCTGAGGGCGAAGGCGGTACCACTGGCGCTGACGACGATGACGGCATCCCCGAGGAAGACATCGCCTTGGTGGCCGAGCAGTCCGGGGCATCCACGGCTGAAGCGCGGGAGGCCCTCGAGGCCGCCGACGGCGATCTGGCGGCGGCGATCGAACAGCTCTCGTGAGCCTCCTGCTGGTCCGCGACGGCCGCGAGTTCCTCTGTGCCCCAGGCGAGGAACTCCAAACGGACCTCGGCGTGCTGGAGGTGCCTCCGGACGTCGCGCCGGGGGACACCATCGAGACCCATTTGGGAGAGCCCTTCGAGGTCAAACCGGTCCGTGGCCCGGCCCTGTTCCGCCATCTGGACCGGACCGGCGCGCCGATGCTCCCCCGTGATATCGGGTTGGTGATCGGCCACCTCGGGCTCGAGACCGGAGATCGGGTCCTGGATGCCGGGACCGGGACCGGGATCCTGGCGGTCTTTCTGGGTCGTCTCGGTTTGTCGGTCGTGACGTACGAACGCGACGAGGACTTCGCGGACACCGCCCGCGGGAACATGGCGACGGCTGGCGTCACGGACCGGGTCGAGGTCCGGACGGCCGACGTGCTCGATGCGCAGTCGGAGCTGGCGGCCGGCGAGCCGTTCGACGCCGTCACGCTCGACACCGAGGACGCGCCCGCGGTCGTCCGCGAGGCGCCGGCACTACTCGCACCGGCCGGCGGCCTCGCGGTCTATACGCCGTTCGTCGAACACACGCGTTCCGCGGTCGAAGCGGCGCGGGACGCCGGCTTCGAGTCCATCCGGAGCCTCGAGACCATCCAGCGGGAGATGGACTTCGACGAGCGCGGGTCCCGCCCCTCCACGGCCGGCGTCGGGCACACCGGCTATCTGACGTTTGCCCGAGCGCCGGCCTGATCACCGGCGACCCCGTCAGTGGTCGTCCTCGCGCCACCGGTGCTCGCAGCGCGTACACACGAAGAACCGGGTTTCGGATTCGTCGGCCGCCCGGATCTGCTGGAGGTACCAGTAGGCCTCGTCGTGGCCACAATCCGGACAGCGGGTTTGGGTCGTCGGCAGGCCCTGGTCGCCACCGGCTGACTCGATGATCTCGGAGACTTCCTGACCCTCGGTGACGACGTACGTCTCGTCGGCGTCCACCGGCTGTTCGGCCCCACAGGAGCCACACACCCAGACGTCGCCGTCCTTGCGCATCATCGACCCGCACTCGTCGCAGAACTCCATCTCGCGCCCGGCTAATCCAGGGGTGCCGTTAAGGCTGCTGATGACAGCCGAAGCGCAAGTGGCGGTTAACCGAGCGGGGAAAGGCAACCCTGATACGCCGACCGCGGAAACCAAGCGTCGATGGAGGTCTTCGGGACGGACCGTCGTGTCATCGCGCTCTCATTCGCCCGGATGGCCGACGCGGTCGGGAACTCCTTTCTCGTCATCGTCCTGCCGCTGTTCATCGCCAGCGGGAGCGTCTCGGGGCCGCTCCTCGGGGCGGAGCTGTTCGGCTACACGGTCACCGAGCCGCTGATCATCGGCGTCACGCTCTCGCTGCTCGGCTTTCTCAACAGCGCGGCCCAACCCTTCGCCGGCCGGCTGTCCGACCGGACCGGCCGGCGCAAGGTGTACATCCTGTTCGGGCTGGCCGTGTTGTTCGTCACTGACCTGGCGTACGTGTTCGCTGACCGGTACTGGCTGCTCATCCTGATCCGGGCGGTCCAGGGGATCGGCGTCGCGTTCACGATCCCGGCGACGCTGGCCCTCGTGAACGAGCTGGCCACCACCGCGACCCGGGGCGGGAACATGGGCGTTTTCAACACGTTCCGGCTGCTGGGTTTCGGTGCGGGCCCCGTCGCTGCCGGGGCTATCGTCAATGCCGGGCCCTATCGGTTCGGCGGCCTGCCGGTATCGGGGTTCGAAGCGGCGTTCGCCATGGCGGCCGCGACCGCGGCGATCGGCTACGGGTTGGTGACGGTCCTCGTCAGCGATCCGCCCGAACTCAAAGCCAGCGCGGGGCGGGACGTCTCGATCGCGATCCGTGATCCGACCGGGGAACACTTGCTGGATCCAGTGTTCACGCTCGGGGTCGCGACCCTGGTGATGGCGATCGGGATCGCGCTCATCTCCACGCTGCAGAACGTTGTGAACGCCAGGCTCGATCAGACGGCGACGGTCTTCGGGCTGCAGTTCGCCTCGTTCGTCCTGGTACAGGTGTTGCTCCAGGCGCCAGTCGGCCGGGCGACCGACCTCTACGGCCGGCGGCCGTTCGTGATCGCGGGGATGGCGTTCCTCGTGCCGACGACGTTGTGGCAGGGCCTCGTGACCTCATCGCTCGAGCTCCTCCTCGCACGGATCGCCCAGGGGGTCGCGATGACGATGGTGTTCGCGCCCTCCCTGGCGATCGCGGGCGACCTCGCGAAACAGGGCGAATCGGGCACCAAGTTGGCGGTCCTAACTATGGCGTTCGGCCTCGGCGTGGCCGTCGGACCGCTGCTCTCGGGCACCCTCGTCGGGTTCGGGTTCGTCGTCCCGTTCGCGGTCGGAGCCGGCCTCGCGGCCATCGGCACGGTCCTCGTCTACACGCAGGTCGAGGAGACGGCCGCCGGGGTCGATCGGAGCGGCCCGCTCGCGGACTGAGCCTCACTCGAAGTCCGGCTCCCGGTCCTCGAGGAACGCGGCCATGCCCTCGCGCTGGTCGGGGGTGCCGAAGAGGCCACTCCAGGCCCGGCGTTCGTAGGCCAACCCGGCCTCAGGGTCGCCATGCCGCTCGAGGTTGAGCGCTTCCTTGGCGGCCCGGATCGCGAGGCGTGGTTTCGCCGCGAGCTCCTCGGCCATCTCACTCACCCGCGCCTCCAGCTCGTCGTGGGCGACGACCTCCCCGACGAGGCCGATCTCGTTGGCGTCCTGGGCGTCCACGCGGTCGCCGAAATAGATCAGCCGGCGGGCCATCTCGTCGCCGACCAGTCGCGGGAGCCGCTGGGTGCCGCCCCAGCCCGGGAAGATCCCGAGGTCGATCTCGGGCTGACCGATGACCGCTCGCTCGGACGCGATCCGGAGGTCGCAAGCGATGGCGAGTTCACAGCCGCCCCCCAGCGCGTACCCGTTGATGGCCGCGATCGTAGGCCCCGGGAACGATTCCAACCCGTCGGCGACGGCATGGCCCAGCTCGGAGTAGTCCTGAGCGGCTGCTGGCTCGAGCGACTGCATGTAGGAGATGTCGGCTCCGGCGATGAACGCGTCGTCGCCCGCCCCCGTGAGCACGAGGACTCGGGCCTCCTCACTGGCCTCAGCGATCGCCTCCTCCAAGCACTGGAGGGTTTCAACCGTGAGCGAATTCAGCTTGTCCGGCCGGTCGACCGTCAGTGTCGTCACCGGCCCCGGATCGATCTGGAGCGGATCGGCCATGCTTGAGCCGATGCGCAACGGCCCCTTAACCGTTGGTCCGGCGGGGCGACCTCTCACGAACCCCGGAACCGCCGTTAGCTTAGCGCCTGGCGTTCACTCACGGCTGGCTCTAGAGATCCTGTTCGTTGAGGTAGGCGTGGGCGTCACGGAGCACTTGCCGCGGGCCGTCCTGCGTGACCGTGTTGACGGCCTGTTCGTAATCGCGCCATTGGTGATCGGAGTGTTCGTGCGAGAGGTCGGCGCTCGTCTCCTGGGACTTCGCGATGAAAAGGTGGACCGTCTTGTGGATCGTCTTGCCGTTCGCCTGGAACACGTAGTCGTAGTCCTGCCGGAAGCCGTCGATGAGTCGGAAGGACTCGATGCCGGCTTCCTCCTGCACCTCACGGATCGCCGTCTGTTGTAACTCCTCCTCGCCCTCGACGCCCCCTTTCGGGAACTCCCAATCGCCGGGGCGGCTCTTGAGCAGCAGGTACTCGCGTTTGCCACGCGAGTCCCGGTAGAGGATAGCCCCGGCGCTCGTAGCCTCTATCATTACGCAGAAGTACTCGACGGGCCGTTAAGAGAATGTCGCCACGTCCTGATTGCGCCCGGATCCGCGACCAATTCGGAAGTCCGAGAGGACCGTGGGGAAAACGGTAAACCCGTCGCCGTCCTCCGTCCGGACGGACATGCCCTTCCTCACCCGGATCGTCCTGACCAGCGGCGACCGGGCGGCGCTTGACCGCGTCGTGGAGGAGCTGAAACGGACCGCCGAGCGGAAGGGCCTGGACTTGCGCGGTCCTCACACCGATCCGCCCGAGCGGTATTCCGTTCCGCTGTTCAAGCGGTCCCCGCCGTCGGACGGTCGCCGGTACCCCGGCTGGTCCTACACGGTCTACGAACGGACCCTGGAGTTCACGGGCCACGATGACACGGTCCGGTCCCTGATGGAACAGACAGTGCCCCAGGGCGTTCGCCGTGTCGTCGAGGTCTCGCAGGTCCGGTGACCGGCGGATCCAGCGGTCACCGCGAGCGGATACCGGTTGTTAAGGGGCTCTCGGACCGAGCGGGTCCATGGCCGAGTCACAGTCAGCCGGGACGGATCACCTCATCGCGCTCCGCCGGGAACTTCACCGGCACCCGGAGCCGGCGTGGTGTGAGTTCTATACGACCGCGAGATTGATCGAAGCTATCGAACGCATCGGCGTCGATCGCCTGCATGTCGGCCGGGACGCCCTGGGCGACGACCGACTGGCCGTTCCCGACGATGAGACCCTCGAACGCTGGTATCAGCGGGCGCTCGATGACGGCGCTGACGCGTCGATCCTCGAAGAGCTCAGGGGGGGTTGGACGGGCGCCATCGCGGTACTGGAGCAGGGTGACGGCCCCGCCGTGGGGCTGCGGGTGGATATCGACGCGCTGCCGCGCGATGAGAGCGACGACCCCGACCATCGGCCGGTCGCCGAGGGGTTCCGGTCGGGTCGTGACGGCATGATGCACGCTTGTGGTCACGACGCCCACGCGGCGATCGGCGTCGGGGTAGTAGAGGCGGTGAAGGCGAGCGATTTCGAGGGCACGCTCAAGGTGTTCTTCCAGCCGGCCGAGGAGCGGATCGGCGGCGGGAAACCGATGGCCGAGAGCGGGCACCTGGACGATCTGGATGCCCTGCTGGCCGTCCACGTCGGGCTCGATCACCCCACTGGGGAGGTCGTCTGCGGGGTCGACGGGTTCCTGGCCGTGAGCCATTTCCGGGCCGCCTTCGACGGGGCCGCCGCTCATGCTGGCGGCTCGCCGCAAGACGGCCGGAACGCCGTACAGGCCGCCGCCACCGCGATCCAGAACCTCTATGCCATTCCCCGGCACGACGACGGCCCGACTCGTATCAACGCCGGCCTCATGGGCGGGGGCACGGCGACCAACATCATTCCGGAGGACGCGTTCGTCGAAGGCGAGGTCCGGGGCGGGACCACGGACCTCATGGAATACACTCGCCGTCACGCGCACCGGATGCTTCGGGCCGCGGCCGAGATGCACGACTGTTCCGTCGAGATCCATTCGGAGTCCGAGGCCCCGAGCGCGACCAGCGATCAGGGACTTGTCGATCTGCTGGCCGAGCTCGCGCCCGACGTGGCCGGCGTCGACACCGTGCTCGAACGGGACGAGCTGGGCGGCAGCGAGGACGCGACCTTTCTGATGGACCGGGTGCAGGATCGGGGCGGCCTCGCGTGTTACGTCGGGGTCGGCACCGATCACCCGGGCGGCCATCACAGCGCCACCTTCGACGTGGACGAGACGTCCATTCGGATCGGCGTCGATTGGCTCTCCGGGGCGATCGAATCGATCGGTCGCAACCGCTTGAACCTCGACGGCGCGTGAGGGATCGGCGGCCCGCCGTTCGGGCCATCAGCCCAGCCAGGCCCCCCGGAGCGCCTCCAGCACCGGCTCCGCCTGGCCGCACTCCCGCTGGAGCGCGGTCGCATCGGTCCGCTCGACGAGCTGGTACTGGGTACGGCCGAAGAACACCCGGCAGGTCTCCGGTTCGACCCCGCGCCAGAAGAGCAGGTCGCGCTCGATGGGTCCATAGGGGACGGTCAACTCCCGCTCGTCGTCGTACACGAGGCCCGAGGTCTCGCGTAGCGGCCCGTCGCCGATCCCGAACCCACCCATCGTCACCACCGAAGAGATCGCGAGGACCGCGAGCAGGAGGGCCGCCGGTCGCTGTCGCCCCGACTCGAAGCCGAGCAACAGGCCGACGCCAACAGCCAGAAACGCCAGCAGCGGGAAGAGGTCGGGCACGCCGTCGAGATCAATTAGCAGGACCTGGATCCCGAACCAGGCGGTCCCGGCGGTCAGCCACCAGGTCTCGCGGGGTCGATGCCAGGCCGCCACGGCGACCCCGATGACGCCGAGCAGGGCGATCAGCGAGGCGAGGCCGAGCGTCCGGTAGATCAGCTCTAGCGGCGAGCTGGAGCCCAGCCCGTGCCCGATCAGCAGCGGAACGAGCAGCGTCTCGGTGAGCATCGCCTCCAGCGCACCCCAGTAGAGGACCGGGAGCACCACCACGACGAGGACGCCGGCGGTCCCGGCCATCGCACGTTTGACGCCCGACCGGCCGATCCGTTCGCCTACGACACCGAGAACCAAGCCCGGGACGATGATCGCGAGCTGCCAGAACCCGACGGTGGCTCCGGCGAGGGCCCCTGCCAGACCCGGACGGTCCTGACGGGCCAGATAGATCGCGAGCAGGGTACACAGCGCCACGAAGTACTTCACCTTGAACCCGAACGCCGCCCGCCAGTGGTAGCCCGGCACGACGTAGAGGAGCATGCCGGCCGCGAAGGCCGCCGTGGGAGCGCCGGTCACCTCCTCAACGAGTAGCCCGGCCGCGAGCGCCACGCCGATCGCCGCCACGGACGTGAGGAACACGCTCAACGCATGGGCGACCAGCGGATCACCGCGGCTCAGCCACGCCAAAAGCGCGGTGATCTCGTAGGGGAGCGGGGGCTTGATCTCCCAGATATCTACGTACAGTCGGCCCCCGCGGGTGAGATACCAGCCGGTGTACTCGAAGATGATCGAGTCCCGGGTGGGTGGTCGCATGCCGGGCCCGAGATCGCCGATCACACGCCAGATCGCCAGCGCCTGGCTCGGCACGGCGATCGCGAGCACCGCCAGGGCCCAGCGCGGCCACTCCCGGGGATCGACCGTTTGACCCAGCCGTTCAAGGCGGCCTGGGAGGCCCGCGACGAACCGTCGGGCCGCCGTCCGCTGCTGCTGGAGACGGGGCATGGTCGACACTTCGGATCGAAGGGGGACCGGTAGCCGGATATCGGCGGCCGGGCTCAATCAGTATTTCGGCTGGGCGCCGGTCACGCTGTAGACGTCAGCCATGATGTCGTCGCGGGTAGCCTGCCAGTCGTCGAAGGCGTCCGGTGATCCCGGGTAGTCGGCGTAGTGCTCGATGAGGCGGTCGGCGTGCTGCTTCGTCTGATAGAAGGTGTAAATGACGTCCCAGTAACCGAGGCTCTTGATGGCGGTCTTGAGCTTGAGCCAGAGCCCGACGTCCGTGCTCCCTGAGTAGAGCGCCTCCGAGAGTTTGGCCGTCGGGAGCGCCGCCAGGAGGCCCATGAGGTCGTCCACGTCAACCGCCGTCGAGAGGATGTTGTAGACGTCAAGGCCCGCGTACCGGGCGCCGAAGTGGTCCATCACGCGCTGGTTGTACTCCCACAGCGCCGCTTCCGAGGCGCTGCCTTCCGAGAGTGCCTCGACGGCCTGTTCGCCCGCGTATTGCCCGGCGTAGGCGGCCCCGGCGATCCCGCCCCCGGTGGTCGGATTCACGTGCCCCGCCGCGTCACCGACGGCCATGTAGCCTGGCGCGACGGCCGAATCGTAGGGACGCCGTGTCGGGAGGGCCGCCCCGAGCTTGTCCTCGACCACGGCGCCGTCGAACTCGGGGCGCCGCCGGAGGTCGGCCTTGAGGTCCTCGACGAGGGTCATCGGCTGCTCGGTCATCTGGAACCCGAGCCCCACGTTGATCTCGGTGGGCGTCCGCGGGAAGTACCAGAGGTAGCCCGCGGCTCGTTTCGTTGGTTTGAACACCAGCGCGTCGTCCCAACTCACGGGTTCGTCGACCCGGACGATCTCCCGGTAGGCCGAACAGAACTGCTGGTAGGAGACGTTGGTATCGAACGTGCTGCCATCGAACTCGATCTCGTCCTGGAGGATCGACATCGCGCCCGCCCCGTCGATCACCACGCCGGCGTCGTATTCAACTGCCGTTCCGTTCCGCCGCCCCCGGACGCCGGTCACGCGCCCATCATCCTTTTGGACCACTTCGGTAACGACCGTCCCGTAGTGGAAATCGGCCCCCGCCTGTTCGGCCCCATTGATGATCTGGCGGCCGTACTCCCACCGGTCAACGACGGCGAGCTCCCCCGGGACCGGGATGTCGAGCACGACGTCTTCCGTCGGGATCTCGAACCGGCCGTGATCGACCGCCGTGTTGGTAAACGCGGGCTCGAGAACCGACTTCGGGATCGAGTCGGGGAACTTATCGGCACCCTTGAGCGCGTCGCCGCACGCGATGTGGCCGGCCTCATCCTGGGATTTGCGTTCGAGGACCACGACATCGAGGCCGGCTCCGGCGGCCGTCGCCGCGGCGTAACATCCGCCGGTCCCAGCGCCGACCACGACGACATCGGCCTCATGAGTCGCCATTGGGCGGGATAGGCCCGGCCAGCGAGAAAACTCTTTGTCTTCCCGCGACTCGGCCCCGCAAGCCGGATCCACGCGTCACCCCGGTCGCCAACCCGGACCCCCTTCTGGACATCTGAGGGTCCAATCAGGTTCGTGGCCAGCAGCCGACCGAATCGAGGGCGGTTCCGGAGCCGAAGACCTGAAACGGTTGTCAGCGCGTAGTAGGGTTGTGTCACGATCTGGCCCGGTCCCTGAAGGGCCGAGGCCGAAGCCGTTCCCGATCTGGCTGGCGTCGATACTGGTGCAGCTGGGCAGTTTCTCCCTGATCCTCGGGTTCGGCATCATTGCCGTCTCGCTGGCGTACGGATCACGATCATTCACGGTGGGCCTGGCCTTCGTCGCTCTCGGGTATCTGGCAGTGGGTTTCCCCCGCTGGTACATCGCCCGAGTACCGTCCTATCACTACCGCCTCCGGCGACTGGGGAGCCGTCTGTGGCGGGTCGCCCGCTGAGCAGGTTCGGCAGGCATCGGTCACAGGTAGTCAGGGGGGCCTGGTCCGCAGTCAGCTGGCCAGTGCTCGACCCTGGCCGAGGCCGCTCGCCGGTAAACTTCGACGCAAGCTGCAAACCCCGTCCCATCGGACCCGGGTTGACACCCAGCGTGCCGGTCAACGGGCTGAGTGATGGACAACGCTAAAGTCGGTCTCCACCGAACCGGCGCCAATGGCCGAGTACTCGGTGGAGTTCGCCTCCGGCGAATCAATCCAGGTCTCCGACACCGAGACTATCCTCCGGGCGTGTCTCCGTGAGGGGATCGCCCAGGAGTACTCATGTCGGGTCGGGATGTGTCTGGCCTGTTCTGCGGAACTCCTCGAGGGCGACGTGGCTCAGCCCGCGGCCCACGCCCTCACCGAGCGCGAGCGCCAGCGCTACGCCCTCACCTGTATGGCCCGCCCCCAGAGCGACCTGCGATTGAACCGGGGGGTCTACCCGCCATCCATCGAAGCTGGAGCGGATGACGCCGCGCCAGCCGATGATTGACTCGCGTTGGTTCACCTTGGCGTCAGGGCCTGATCGACGCTGTTGTCCTCGCGGCGAGCTCGACGTAACCGCAATCAGGCGGCGGCTTCGCTGTGCGGTCCACCCGCACACTCCCTTCACCATTAACCCCGCATAGCCGCATTTCACTCACATGGTCTCACGCTATACCCGTCGCGGGTTCCTCGCGGCGGCCGGACTGGCATCGGTCGCCGGTTGCCTTGGCGGCGGAGGTTCCTCTGCGGCGGAGGACCGCACGCCGACCGAGGTGTCCGACTCGCCGTCATCGACACCGAGCCCGGCTTCGACAGCCGCTGGGTCAGCTCCGCCGACGGTCCCACAATCGCTCCCCCTGCCGATGCCGGGCGACGACCTGCGTGAGGAGGCGCGCTCGGGCGGACCGCCGAAGGACGGCATCCCCTCGGTCGACGACCCTTCCTTCGAGAACGCCGAACAGGCCTCCGAACGGCTCGACGGCGGCGATATCGTCTTCGGTTTGACCCGGGGGTCCAAAGCCAAGGCCTATCCTCAGAACGTCCTGGTCTGGCACGAGATCACCAACGACGTCATCGACGGCGACCCGATCAGCGTGACCTACTGTCCGCTCACGGGGACCGTACAGGGCTTCAACCGCGGCCAGACGACGTTGGGCGTGTCCGGCCGGCTCCTGAACAACAACCTCATCATGTACGACCGGGCGACCGAGAACTGGTGGCCACAGGTCCTGGCGACCGCCATCCCTGGTCCGTGGAATTCGAACCTCTCCGGGCAGTCCCTTCAGGAGTTCCGGCTCGTCTGGACCACCTGGGAGCGCTGGAAGTCTCAGTACCCCGAGACGAGAGTCATGACGACCGATACCGGCCACGCCCGGAACTACGGCTCGGACCCGTACGGAACGTACAACCCGAAGGGCGGCTACTACACCAGCGGCAGCACGCTCTTCCCGCGGCTCAACCAGAACGACCGGTTCGAGCCGAAAGAAGTGGTGATGGGGGTCCGGACGCCGGAGGGAGCCGCCTCAACGCCGAAGAAGGTCCTCAGAAACAAGGGGCTCGTGAGCGGCGAGATCGGCGGAACGGAGCTGTTGTGGGCTTATGATCCAGCCTTGGACACGGGGTACGCCTACTGGAACCCTGATGGGCTCGCGTTTGAACACCGCGGCAACCGGGTCTCCGGGCCCGACGACAGCTACGCGCCCGACTCCTTGCCGCTCGAGCGGGCCCTGACCTTCGACGCGATGTGGTTCGCGTGGTCGGGCTTCTATCCCGAGGGGAGTGTGCATGGCTGAGGCTCACGCGACGGGCGGGCCGGCCCTGCTCGCCCGGACGAGCTTCGCGGTCCGCTCGGCGTTGGCCCGGACCGACGCCCGGGCCATCCTCGCCGGCACCACGATCGCCTACCTCGGGCTGTATCTCTGGGGGATCGGCCACCTCGCGCCGGGGCCTGAGGACTGGGGAGTCACGGTCGTGTCGAACGCCGCCGAACGGTTCTTCATGCCCGCCCTTGGGGCGTTCTCCTTCGAGCCGGTCGCGATCGTGGCCCTCGGACCGATCACGTACCTGTTCTCCCTGAACTCGGTGATCGGGTTGGTACTGGCCCTGCTCGTGGGCCTCAACGTCGCCGTGACGTACATCGCCTGGCGGCAGCCGAAGGCGTGCGGCATCGGCTCCCGCTCCGCCGGGGCGCTCGCGGGCATCCCCGCCCTGCTCTCCGGGACGGCCTGCTGTGGACCGGTGTTGCTGATTGCGCTCGGCGTGCAGGCCTCCGGACTCCTGCTCACGACGTTCGAGTTCCTGCTCCCGATCGCCGCGGTGCTCCTGCTCGGTAGCCTGCTGCTCGTCGGCCGGCAGGTCCAGCCGGACGCCGTGTGATCGGGCCACTCGGGGCAAGCCCTTTGGAGTCCAAGGCCGTCCGTTTCGACGATGACCTTCGATCCCGACGCCGGACTCGCCCAGGAGACCGTCGATGAACAGGTAGAGTCGGCGATCGCCGACAACGAGGTCGTGCTCTTCATGAAAGGGACTCCGATGATGCCCCAGTGTGGCTATTCCCAGCGGGCGCTCGAGCTGCTAGCGAAGTACCGTGAGGATTTCGAGACGGTGGACGCACTGGACTCCCTTGAGGAGTTCCGTGTGGCGCTCTCCGAGCAGAGCGGTTGGGAAACCATTCCACAGGTCTACGTCGACGGCGAGTTCGTCGGCGGCAGCGACATCCTGGCCGAACTCGACGAGCGGGGCGACCTGGAGGCGACGCTCGCCGTCGAGGCGTGAGGATTCCCGGGCCGGCGAGTTTCTTTCACTCCATCCGTCGATGAAAGGATGAGTAGGCCATATATCCGCTTGAGCGCGTACAACCACCCGTGTCTGTCTACGAGAGAGTCGTTCCCACGAAGGTCACTTCCCGGCGAACCGTTCGTCGAACGGCGACGATAGCATGACGGCCCACGTCTATCACCTCCACTCGACCGTCGAGCTGCCCCTCGAGACCGTCCACGAGTTCTTCGAAGACCCGCCGCTCCCCGATGACATCGAGGACATCGAGATCACCCGCCGGAACAACACCCTCATCATCAGGGCCGTGGCGCCGGAGGGGTCCGTGGAGAAGTACACGCCGACGGCCCAGATCAAGGGGACCGTGACGGAGACCCGTGTCCCCGACGAGGAAGCGGACCCGATCGTGCCGGACGACGCCCCCGACTGGGGCGGCGAGGTCGAAATGGAGCAGCCGACGAAAGTCATCGAACTCGCGGCGTTCAAAGGCGACCGCGAGTCGATCCTCCAGAACACTGCGCTCCAATACCCGATGTTTCAGGTCCTCTGTGATCTCGCCCGGCAATCCGAGTCGGGCACGCTCTCGGCCATCGTCGGCGAGGAGGACGAACTGATCGCGACCCGGATCGTCGACGGAGAGGACCGCCCAGCCAGCGTGCAGATCGTCGAGGAACGCACGGCGGAGCAGGCCGCCGGGCGCGGCGTCGAGTGGCGGGACAACAAGTACATCAGCTGATCCGGGGCCGCGGCGAATCCTATTCGCCCCTTTCGTTCGGCGGGACCAGACGGGGTCGAGTACCCATCGCGCCCTGAGCTGTTCTCAACAGGCACGAGCCCGCCAGTAGCTAAGCCAGTGCCGAGCTCACTCACCCCACCCCAACGAGTTCGTCTTCTCCGGCGGTGACGCTGGAGCCGACGCCGCCGGGAGTCCGAACCCCCAAGCCGACCGAACTCGACAGGCGTTTTAACCCCCCGTGGCAAGGTCGGCCAACGATGCCTGCGGACTTCCCGGAGTACGTGACGGTGGACTACAGCGAGGGTGAGGGCCGATGGCCGGAAGACTACCCGAGCTTGACTGATAAGATCGAGAAGGCGGTCGAAGTCACGCGAACCGGCCTGGAGCAGTACCGGAACCCCGCCGTCATGTGGACGGGCGGCAAGGACTCCACCCTGGCGCTGTACTTCGTGGTCCAGGTGGCAGAGGAGTACGGGTACGAGCTCCCGCCCACGGTGTTCATCGATCACTTCCAGCACTTCGATGCGGTCCACGACTTCATCGACCGCTGGGCCGACGAATGGGGCCTCGAGCTGGTCTACGCGCGGAACGACGACGTCGGGCGGCTCGGGGACCAACCCGGCGACGACATCCACGTGGAGGACCTCAACGAGCGGAACCAAGGGGAGGTCCGCGAGAAGCTCGAGTACGAGGAGGAGACGTTCCCGTTCCTGCTCGACACCTACGTCGGGAACCACTTGCTCAAGACCGTCGCGCTCAACGACGCCATCGACGAACTCGATATCGACGGGATCATTTCCGGCGTCCGGTGGGACGAACAGGAAGCCCGGGCCGACGAGACGTTCTACAGCCCGCGCCACGACGACGACAAGTACCCGCCCCACGACCGGGTCCATCCGATCCTCCAGTTCGACGAGCGGGCGGTCTGGGACGCCACGTGGAACTACGTGGTGCCCGACACCGTCTCCGGCTGGCCGGATGACGGCTACGTTCCTGAAGGCCACGACGACCTGCCCGGGGACCTCACCCACGCTGACGTCCCCGTGAGCCCGAAGTACTTCGAGGGCTTCCGCTCGCTGGGATCGGAGGTCAGCACGCAGAAGTCCGACGAGGACCCCGCGTGGCTACAGGACCTCGAGAGCACGGTCGAGCGGGCCGGTCGGGCCCAGGACAAGGAGAACCTGATGGAACGGCTCCGCGATCTGGGTTACATGTAGAGGGCCGGGCCGGCTCCCCCGGCCAGCGACTCACGTACGCTTCGTAGCCTGCCCAGAGCCACGCCGTTTTCCGCCGTCGCCCCGTTTCACAGGCATGGGACGGAACATGCTCGTCGACGGCGAGTGGCGGATCGACGTCGAGCCAACCACCGACGGGTCCGGGGCCTTCAGTCGGGCCGAAACGATGTTTCGAGATCGGGTCGAAACCGCAGCCGATGCCCGGTTCGGCGCCGAGGCCGGGCGGTATCACCTCTACATCGCGCGCAACTGTCCCTGGGCCCACGGGGCCGCGTTGACACGACGCCTCATGGGGCTGACCGATGTCGTTTCGATGGATGTCGTCGATCCGTGGCGGGAGGACGAAGGCTGGGAGTTCTCGGCGGAGAAAGCCGGCTGTACACCGGAAACAGTCAACGGCGCCGAGTACCTGCGCGAAGTCTACCAACGGGCCGATCCGGAGGTGACCGGCCGTGTCACCGTGCCGGTGTTATGGGACCGGGAGACGGAAACCATCGTGAACAACGAGTCGATCGAGATCATGCGCCAGTTCGCCACTGCATTCGCCGATCTCGGCGAGGAGGGGCTCGATCTGTATCCGGCCAGTCGACGCGAGGAGATCGACCGCGTCATCGCCGACATCTACGAACCCATCAACAACGGGGTTTATCGCGCCGGACTCGCGGACTCCCAATCGGCTTACGACGCGGCCGTACACGAGCTGTTCGAGGCGCTCGATTACTGGGATGCGGTGCTGGCCGACCAGCGCTATCTCGTGGGTGACCGGCTCACGCTCGCGGACGTCCGGCTGTTCCCGACTCTGATCCGCTTCGATGCTTGCTACCATACGGCCTTCAAGTGCGACCGACAGTTCCTCCACCAGTACGACAACCTCTGGCCGTATCTCCGGGACCTGTATCAAACCCCCGGGGTGGCGGAGACGGTCCGTTGGGACCACATCCGTGACCAGGGGTATTACCAGGGCGAGATCACGCCGATCGGGCCGGACCTCGATTACGATGCGCCCCACGACCGCGACCAGCTGTCGCCGGGTGTCGACGTCCCCGCGGAGTGACTCAGTTGCCGTCGTCGGACTCCCGCGTCGGCCGGACCAGGTCGGCCAGGGTCACGAGCAGGCCCAGGACCCAGCCGAGCGGGACCGCGAGGCCGAACCACATCCCGACGTAGGTCAGCCCGACGAGATCGAACCGGGTCCGCAACCAGAGGTTGAGGCCGCCGATGTCCAAGACGTTGTCCAGCAGCCAGATGGCCAACAGATCCGACCGCGGGAAGACGACCTGGGCGAGGCTCGGCGAGTAGAGGGCCGAGACCACCGGCGGCAGGAAGAGGGCGGTCATCCCGAAGGGGTAGGCGAACACGACGGTCGTGAACCGCCCCCCGATCCGGGCGAACGTTACCGACAGGGCTGCCGAAACGGTGGCGACGCCGCCGGCGGCCACGACCGCCAGGAACCCTTCGAGGGAGAACCGATACCGCGCGAACACGCTGAGCGCGCCCCACACGAGGATCGAGAGCAGGACGACCCCGACGAGGCCGATCCGCGCGGCGGTGCGGTCGAGTCGGATCGCGTAATACCGGATCGCGAACCCGAGTACGGTGAATGGATAGACCGCCCCGACCACGATCGCGCCGAGTGCGCTCCAGATATAGAACAGGACCAGGACCGGCAGCGAACTCGGCCGCCAGGCCCCGAGCACGTCGTGGGCCCCGGATCGGACCTGCGGGAAGGCCTGCACCATCCATCCCTCGTGGATGGTGTTGAGGTCGATCCGGATGGCCTCCAGGAGGCCTGGATCCGGCGGGGCGGCATAGGGTTCTTCCGCTGGTGAATCGGCCATGGGAACGGATCAAGGACGGCGGTGTGACACCCGGTCGGATCGGGGTAGCCACTCGGACGGGCCGCGGAGCTCGGCCCCCGCCAATACCATGCGGCGATGGAGGGCCAGCAGGGGGAAAGACCTTTTGGCGCACCGTCGAGGCACCGCCGCGGATCGGATCGTGGTTCCCGATTGGCGGGCGCCCTCCCCGAAAGCAAGACTGAATAGGCCGAGGTATCTCCGGCCGGTATGGGCGAGGGCTACGACGTCGTGATCGCGGGGGCCGGGCCGGCCGGGGCTCAGTGCGCCCGTGATCTCGCCGCCCGGGACTACGACGTGGTCGTCCTCGAAACCGAGTCCGAGGCGGAGTTCCCCCGACAGAGCAACAAGTCCACCGGCGGTACCTTCCCCTCGATGATGGCCTCGTTCGGCATCCCGGACGACGTCGTGATGCAGTTCACTGATTCGGTCGTGCTCGAATCGCCGAACGGCCACTACGTCACCGAACAGTCCGGCGCCGTCCTCGAGTTCGCCGATTTCAAGCGGTTCCTCGTGCGTGACGGCCGCCAGCGCGGAGCCGAGTACGTGTGGGACGCGCGCGTCTCCAAGCCGGTCATAGAGAACGGCGCTATCACCGGGGTTCGGTACAACGGCGACCAGGAGATCTACGGGGACATCGTCATCGATGCGACCGGCCCCTCGGCCCCGTTGGCCAAAGCATTAGGCGTCAGCGACCTCCAGCGTGACCACCAGGCGATCGGCATCGAGTTCGAGTGTCAAGGCGTCGATCTGGCCCCCGACGGCTACGCGGACCTCGAGGACGCGATGATGCTTCGGCTGGACCACGACGTGGCTCCGGGCGGCTATTCCTGGATATTCCATACCGGGGGGGACACGGCGAAGGTGGGCCTCTGCTACATCCAGAACGAGAGCCACCGCGAACGGGCCGAACCGGGCCTCGGCATCGACGACTACCTCGACCGGTGGCAGGCCGCCGATCCGCGGCTCGACTCGGCCGACCGGATCGAAACCAAACAGCATCGCGGCTCCGCGCATATCCAGTCCCCAGGCTCGATGTCGACGGACAACTTCATGGCCATCGGCGACACCGTGCCGACGATCGATCCGGTCTGGGGCGAGGGCATCCACAAGGGCATGAAGTCCGCCCGGGCCGCGGCGGTGACGGCCGATCACTGTCTCACGCCGACCGAGACCGATACCTCGGCGGAGAACATGGCACTCTACGACGAGCTCTGGCACGAGGAGGTGGCTCCGAACGTCGAGAGCCGGCTGTTGTTGACGGAACTGCTCTACCTGGCCTCGAACGAACGGTACGACCGGTTCATGCGCGATCTCAACCGGGCGGACCAGGACACGCTCGCCCAGGCGAACGACGGCAGCAAGCTCGCGATGCTGCGGCTGCTGCATGTCTCGGATCTCCCCATGCTGGTCCGGTTCGCCCGGCAGCGGATGGCCTCCTGAACGGAGCGCGACTCGCAACGTTTCGGAGGCGTGACGGAGGAGCCCGCGTCGTCAATAGAACTCCCGCACGAGGTCGGTCAGTTCCTCGTCGGACGGTCGGTCGCTCAGGTCCGCCATGTCGGCGTCGAGGCCGTGGACCGTTTCGTAGGCGGCCGAATCCGGGTCCTGGTAGAGCACACCCTGGTACTCCCGGTCGCGGTCCATGATGTACTCCGTCGCGGCCTCGTAGTCCGACGGATCGTGGCCCTCTTCGGCGACGTCGACCAGGGAGTCGCGGAAGTAATCGTAGGTGTCCACGTCGTTGAACGTGACACACGGGCTGAACGTGTTCACGAACCCGAAGCCGTCGTGTTCGATCGCTGCCTGGACGATCTCCGTATGGCGCTGGGCGTCGGACGCGAAGGACTGGGCGACGAACGTCGCCCCCGACGAGAGCGCCAACGCGAGCGGGTTCACCGGCGGTTGCTGGGGCCCGTCCGGGGACGTCGCGGTCTCGAAATCGGGCCGGCTGGTCGGGGAGTATTGCCCCTTGGTGAGCCCGTAGATCCGGTTGTCCATCACTATATAAGAGATGTCGACGTTCCGCCGGACCGCGTGGACGAAGTGCCCCGCGCCGATGGAGTACCCGTCGCCGTCGCCACCAGCCACCATCACTTCGAGTTCGGGGTTGGCCATCTTCACGCCCATTCCGACCGGGAGTGCCCGCCCGTGGACGCCGTGCAGCGCGTAGGCGTGCATGTAGGTCCCGATCTTCCCGGAACAGCCGATCCCGGCCACGATGAAGGTCTCGTCGGGGTCGTTGCCGGTCTGGGCCAGGGCCTTCATCATCCCGTTCATCGTGCCGAAGTCGCCACACCCGGGACACCACGTGGGCTGTTTGTCGGACTTGAACGAGCGGAAATCGATCTCGGTGCTCATGCGGCCACCTCCGGGCTGTCCGCCAGGGTCTCGCGGACGGCGTCGGCCAGCTCGTCGGCCGTGAACCGGACGCCATCGAACTTCGTGATCCGTTCGACGCGCTCGAGCGTGTCGTGTTCCACCAGATCAGCGAACTGACCGGAGGCGTTGCACTCCACCACGATCACGCGCTCGGCGGCTTCGACAGTCGGCGCCAGATCGACCCGGGGCGCCAGATAGGGTACCGACAGGAACCGCACTGGGACGTCGTCGTCGGCCAGTATCGACAGCGCCTCCCGCATCGGGCCTTCGTTCGAGCCCCAGGACAACACGAGGGTCTCGGCGTCCGTATCGCCGAACTTCCGGGGTTGCCAGGTCTCGACGTCGGCCGCCGTCTCGAACTTCCGCTGGCGCTTCTCGACCTGTTGCACCCGGACCTCGGTATCCTCCGTCCGCCGCCCGAGCTCGTCGTGTTCGAGCCCGGTGGTCATGTGAGCGCCGCCGGCCTGGCCCGGCTGCACCCGTGGGCTGACGCCGTCGGGCGTGTCAGCGTGCGGGCGGAACCGACCCTCCCCATCGAGCCAGGGTTCCAGGTCGGCCTCCTCGGTCAGGAGGGGCCCGCGGTCGATCTCGACGGCATCCATGTCGAACTCGTCGGGGGGATAGGTCTGTTCGGTGACCGCCAGCGAGAGATCTGACGCGACGAACACTGGCGTGTTATACCGCTCCGCGAGATTGAAGGCTTCGACGGTTTTGTGGAAACATTCGGCGACCGTTGTCGGTGCCATCACGAACTGCGGCACCTCGCCGTGGCCGCCGGCCAGGAGGGTATCGAGGTCGCCCTGTTCCTGTTTAGTCGGCATCCCGGTCGAGGGGCCCGAGCGCATCACGTCAACGACGACCAGCGGCGTTTCGCTCGTCGCCACCAATCCGAAGGTTTCCGTCATCAGGTCGATGCCAGGCCCCGACGTCGCCGTCATCGACCGAGCGCCGGCTCGGGCGGCGCCGAGCGCGAGGTTGATGGCCGACAGCTCGTCCTCGGCTTGAACCACGTGACCGCCCTGGTCCTCGAGGCGCCCGGTGAGATACTCCATGACGGCGGTGGCCGGCGTGATCGGGTAGCCGGCGTAAAACCGGCAGCCGGCGGCGATCGCCCCCATGCCGATCGCCTCGTCGCCGTTCAGGAGGACGTAGTCGGCCTCGGTGGTCTCGAGGCTGTACCCGTAACCGCCCCGCTCGTAGTGCTCCTCGACATATGCTTCGCCGAGGCGGGCGGCCTGTTTGTTGTTCTCGACGATCTGCTCGCCCTTATCGCCGAACCGCTTCGCGAGGGACTCGTCGAGGTGGTCGATCGGGAAGTCGGCGACGGCGCAGGCGGCGCCCAGCGCGACCACGTTTCGCATGATCGCGCCGCCGGCGTCCTCGGCCAGGCTGCGGAGCGGCACGTCGAGGCCGACCATGCCCTCGGGCGCCTCGAAGTCCTGCATCATCGTCCGCTCGCCGTCGTAGATAATCACGCTCCCCTCGTGGAGCTCATCGAGGTTCTCATCGACCGTCCGCTCGGTCAGCGCGATCAGCAAATCGAGCCGATCGACCACGCTCTCGACCGGTTCGACCGCGGTCCGGATCTTGTAGGCCGTGTACCCACCCCGGATCCGAGAGGCGAAATCCTTGGACGTGAAGACGTGTCGGCCGGCGCGCGAGAGCGCTCTGGCGAAGATCTGTCCGGTGGAATCAATCCCGTCCCCGGCTTCGCCGCCGATGGCCCAATTGAAGTCCGCCGTCATCTGGTTCGCGATAGCTTGGGTGCGCGGAAAAGCCTTCTGTCTGGGGTGTTCTCGGTAACTGGATGAATGTAATGGTTTATCGAACCAGATCCTCTTCTAGCCAAGGGATTTTTTATTTGAAATCAGAAATTGGACGATTGTTTGCTTTCAAGCATCGAACAGCGGCCTTTCTTCGCGAGGGACTCGATCGCTGAAACGGATGGGTTCCGTCATCGATCAGGGTTCGACGAGCTCCACGAGGATACCGCCGCAGGATCTGGGATGCAGGAACGCCACGTGGTGGCCGCGTGCTCCAAGCCGCGGCGATTCGTCGAGACGTTCGAGTCCCATCCCCGCCGCGGTCTCGAGGCTCCTTGCCACGTCATCCACACGGAAGGCGAGGTGATGGAGTCCCGGACCGTTGCGCTCCAGGAACCGCGCTACCGGGGTCTCCTCACTCATCGGCTCCAGCAGTTCCAACTCACAGTCACCGGCGTCGAGGAAGACGATGTCCATTCCGTCGAAGGTCTCCTCGTGACCGACTGAGGCATTCAGGAGTCCGGTGAACAGCTCGATCAGTCCGGCCGCGTCATCGGTGGCGACGCCGACATGATCCAGCCGCATATCGCCCTCCGGTCCCCGCGACGCTATAATCGTGCCGCTCGGGGTCCCGCTCAGCGAGCAGAACTAAGTGGGTTGGTACCGAACCACACGGTCGTGCCTGATACCAAGCAAACCCGGGAAGCGAAGGGACGGGTGAAGGAACGACAGCGCTTAGAGGCCGACCTCGAGAAGGCCCTGGAGGCGGCGGACCGCCCGCCGGAGCAGCCGCTCGAACCGCCGGACGACGCGATCGATCTGTCGTTCGTGGAGTAACCACTCTCGGCCAGGGCGGACGCATCCCGTCGAATCCCCTGGACAGCCGGCCCCAGTTAGACCGACGCTCCGGCCGAGTAGGTCCCGAACTCGTCCCGGAGGACGTCGCAGATCTCCTCGACCGTCGCATAGGTCTTCACCGCCGCGACGATGGGCGGCATCAGGTTGCGGTCCCCGGCCGCGGCGGCCGCCAGGTCATCGAGGGCGTCGTCGACGGCGGCCTGGTCGCGATCGGCCCGGACGGCTTGGACCCGCTCCCGCTGGGCGGCGGCCTGCTCCTCGGTGACCTCCTCGATGTCGATGTCGATCTCCTCCTCCGACTCGTAGGCGTTGACCCCCACGACGATCCGATCACCGGCCTCGATCTCCTGTTGGCGTTCGTAGGCCGATTCCTGGATCTGGCGCTGCACCCATTGGTCCTCGACGGCCCGCAGCATGCCCCCGCGGTCGTCGATCTCCTCGAGCAGCGCCCGGGCCTCTGCCTCGAGCCGATCGGTCAGGTGTTCCACGTAGTAGGATCCCGCGAGCGGATCCACCGTGTCCGCGACGCCGGATTCGTGGGCGAGGATCTGTTGGGTGCGGAGCGCGGTGCGGGCGCTCTGGGCGGTCGGGATGGAAAGGGCCTCGTCCTTCCCGTTGGTGTGGAGGCTCTGGGTGCCACCCAGCACGGCGGCCAGGGCCTGGTAGGCCACCCGGACGATGTTGTTCTCGATCTGTTGGGCGGTCAGGGTCGATCCGGCCGTCTGCGTGTGGAACTTCAGCTGTTTGGCCGCCGGGTCCTCGGCCCCGAACCGGGTCTCCATCAGGTCGGCCCAGAGCCGCCGGGCGGCCCGGAACTTCGCCGCCTCCTCGAAGATGTTGTTGTAGGCCGCGAAGAAGAAGGAGAGCTGGGGCGCGAACGAATCGACCGACAACTCGGCGTCGATCGCGGCTTCAACGTATTCGATGCCGTCGGCCAGCGTGAAGGCGAGCTCCTGGGCAGCCGTCGCGCCGGCCTCCCGCATGTGATAGCCGGAGATCGAGATGGTGTTGAAGTTCGGAACCTCCTCCGCACAGAACGCGAAGATGTCCGTGATGATGCGCATCGACGGCTCGGGCGGGTAGATGTAGGTGTTCCGCGCGACGTACTCCTTGAGCAGGTCGTTCTGGATCGTGCCGCGGAGCTCCGTGCGCGGGACGTCCCGCTGGTCGGCGAGCGCGATGTACATGCCCAGCAGGACGCTCGCCGGCGCGTTGATCGTCATCGAGGTCGAGATCTCCTCCAGCGGGATCCCCTCGAAGACGGTCTCCATGTCGGCGAGAGTATCGATGGCCACGCCGGACTTCCCGACCTCCCCCTCGGCCATCGCGGAGTCCGAATCCCGCCCCATCTGGGTCGGCAGGTCGAACGCCATGGAGAGCCCGGTCTGGCCCTCGTCCAGGAGGTACTGGAAGCGCTCGTTGGTCTCCGCGGCCGTGCCGAACCCGGAGTACTGCCGCATCGTCCAGAGCCGGCCGCGATACATCGTCGGATAGACGCCACGGGTATACGGCTGTTCACCCGGGAACCCGAGGTCCGCCGCGTAGTCGAGATCGTCGACGTCCGCGGGAGTGTACAAGGGCTCGACCGCTTGGCCGCCCGTGTCCGTTTCGAACTCGTCCCGCCGTTCCCCGAACCGTTCGAGCGTGGGCTCCAGCGTCTCGGCCCTCCAGGCCTCGTGGCCGGACCGGATCCGCTCGAGCTCGTCCGGGTCGAACATGCAGGAAGCTTGGCGCCGGTCGTCCCTTAACCGTTGTCGACGCCGGCGCTACCGACCCGTGTCGTACTTATACGTCGCCGTGTCGGGATCGATCCCGAAGTCCTCGGGGGTCTCGACGACTTCCGGCTCCTCGTCCTCCCCGCCGGCCTGCTTGAACGCGTTCCGTTTGTCCGCGGGCATCTCGAAGGCCGCGACGTCCAGCTTGAGGGGCTGGGCCTCCTCGTCGACGAGTTCGCGCTTCTCGTCCAGTCGGTCGTCGAGGACCGGCGGGAGGTCGTCTGCCGGCACCGGCTCGAACCCGAACTGCTCCAGATACCCGTCACCCACCTCGAAGGCGAAGACCTCCTCGAACTCCTGATCGCGGGCGTTCTCGACCAGCCGTTCCACGATATGGGCCCCGACCCCGCCGTCCCGGTATTCCTCGAGAACCCCTAGACTGGTGAGCTCGCAGTACTCCGCCTCGTCGGTCTTGTGGAGGCGGATGCGCCCGAAGCCCGCTTTCGCGTTCGTTTCCTCGTCGATCGCGATCACGTAATCCCGAGACCGGAAGGCGGCTTCGTCGACGCCGAGCGCCTCGATCTGGTCGAGGAGCCACAGTTCGTCCCGGTTCTTGGCCGCTCGGACGTACATACCCAGCTCGAAGGCCCGCGAGCGGAAATACCTTACACCCTCGGAGTTCGCCGCCAAAGGCCCGCCCACGGTCGAATTCCGCCGGGTCTCGACCCGGCCTGTACAGTTTTTTGAGGGTGCCGGCCCTCCACTCGGCCATGGACACGCTGGACGAGGTCGACGAGATCGTCCACGAGCCGACCCCCGAGTTCGTCGAGTCCACCAACGTCGCGGCGTTCATGCGGAGCTACGACATCGAGGATTACGACGAGCTGATCGCCCGCACCACGGGTGTGGTCGAGGGCGTCGATGCGTCGGGGATCGACTGGTTCTGGGACGAGGTGGTCGACTACCTCGGGCTCGAGTTCGACGAGGACTACGACCGGGTCCGTGACGACAGCGACGGCCCCCAGTTCTCTGACTGGTACCCTGGCGGCCGGC